>JBIJCY010000050.1:0-13712 GCA_044344385.1 Rhodocyclaceae bacterium
CGCGCATGGCAAAAATAGCCATCGAAAAGCAAGATTCCGGCGATAGTTTTTACAAGGCGAAGCTGCTTACCGCGCGCTTTTATTACGCGAAACTGCTGCCGGAAACGGCGTCACTGATTCGTGTGGCACGCGCGGGTTCGGCGTCGCTTATGGCGATGGAGGCGGATTTGTTTTAAGAAATTGGCGCTGGACATACGGCGGTCGGTGACCGGCGTATGTTTGGTTCAGGCAGATTGACTGACGAGTTCCGCGCAGCTTTCGGTCTTCGCGCGTTGCTGCAGTTGCTTCTTGATTTCCGGCATCTGTAAACCCAGCGACAGTTCCATGTTCATCACCGCGATCAGCGGCAGTATTTGCAGGCCAAGCGTGCCGATTTGCGCGGCTATTGTTCTTTCATCATGCGCACCCAGCGAAGCCAGCATTGTGGGCAATAGCTTTCCGGCGTTGTGCAAGGGGCAGTCGGGCCGGCTGTCGGTGACGACCGTATTGCCGCCACATCCCAGTGCGCGATCGAGTCTCTGGCTGGCAAGTGCCAGCAGTTCGTCGCCCGAAACCATGCCGTGTTCGGAATCTATTACCGCGCCTGCGCTGGCCGATAGTTTTATCTGCTGCCCACGAATCGTGATGTGTCCTGAGGCCAGACTTTTGCATACGCGCTTGGCAAAGTGCATGCACTGATCCAGCGTGACGCCTCGCGAAATGATGACCAGCCGCTCGCCGGGGTAACGGCCAATGCAATCGTGCGGGCCAATCTTGGCAAGAAGCAGGCTGGCAAAGCGCGTGCCCACATCGTCTGCCACTTCCTCGCCAAACTGGTCGATCAAGGCATCGTGATTGACGATGCCAAACATCAGCACGCAAACGCCGCCTGAATGAGGGTCGGTGCCAGTTTGGGGTTCCGGATGGGCAGACAGTGCGTTCGTTATGCGCAAGCCGATTTCTTCGCGCGAGAGCAGCTTTGGTGTTTTGGAAACAGGGGTGACCAATGCTGCGCGCTTCACTTCGCGAACTTCGGGCAAGCCTTCGCATATCTGAACCGGGCAAGGGTCGAGAACGACGCGCAGACGTTCGAGTATCTCGGTTTTGCGCATTGTTTTTTTGATGAAGCCGGATATCCCGAGTTTCCGGGCCTCTGCTTCTTCGATGCGCTGATCGGTGTCCGAGGCAATCAGGATAAATGGCAGCTCATTCAAACGTCGCAAGGCGCTTGAACGCAATCGCTGCAGCAATCCCTGTTCTTCCAGCGTGGGTGTGTGCGCGCTGGAGATGACGAGCACGATGGAGGAATCAAGAACGAGCGACTGCCAGGCAGATTCGCCGTTCGCCTCTTCGCGAATTTCGAAATTGTCCTTCAGATGTTTGTTGAGCGTTGCACGCACGACGCGTGAGCCGTCAACCACCAGGATTCGACGCAGCTTTTCCATACTCCTCCCGGCGCTTTACCGGTTGTCTCCATTCGGCGGGTGAATTCCCACTCTCAATGAGCACGCACTTTAAATCATAAGTGCTTGTTTGTGTAGATTGAATCCGTGTTTTCCCTTTGTGCCAGAGGGGGCTTGCCTGGAATCGCGCTGACCGACGCCTATCAGGGTTGCGGGCCGGACAGGCTGATATCGGGGCGCAGCGCCTCTTCTGTCAGCCTGACCCAGTAGCTCACCGCCAGCGACAGAATCTCGTCATTGAAGTCGTAGTGCGGGTTGTGCAGTGTGCAGCCGCCGGTGCCCGGCCCGTTGCCCAGCCACACGTAGCAGCCGGGCTTTTCACGCAACATGTAGGCGAAATCCTCGGCACCCATCGACGGCAATTCATCCTTGCGGACTTTTGATTGGCCGAATAACTCACCGGCAACGCGGCGGCAGAGTTCGGTCTCGGCGACGCTATTCACGGTAGGTGGGTAGCGATGGTCAAAATTCACCGTAATTTGCGCACCAAAGGCACTGGCAATACCGCTGCACAAACGCTCAATGGCCCGCTCAATCAGTTCCTGTACTTCCGGGTTGAACGTACGGATCGTGCCGCGCAGCACGGCATCGTCAGGGATGATATTCCACGCTTCGCCGCCGTGCATTTGCGTCACGCTGACCACCGCTGACTCGCAGGGGTGCAGGTTGCGTGCCACGATGGTTTGCAGCGCGAGCACCAGTTGGCTCGCTGCGACCAGCGTATCGACACCCTGATGCGGCATCGCTGCATGACAGCCGTGACCACGCACGGCAATCTCAAAGGCGCAGGTGCCGGCCATCACCGGCCCGGGTACAACGGCCATCTCGCCAACCGGGATGCCCGGCCAGTTGTGCAGGCCGAATACCGTGTCCATCGGGAATTTCTCGAATAGCCCGTCAGCGATCATTACCGCCGCACCGCCCTCGGACTCCTCGGCCGGCTGAAAAATGAAATAGACCGTACCGTCGAAGTTAAGACTGGCCTTGTTCTCCGCCATGTAGCGTGCCGCGCCGAGCAGGGCTGTGGTGTGGCCGTCGTGACCGCAGGCGTGCATCTGCCCTTCGTGTTTTGAACGGTGCGGGAACTCGTTCTTCTCCAGCAGGGGCAGTGCGTCCATATCGGCGCGCAGACCGATTGATGCTGCGCTATTGCCCTTGCGCAGAATGCCGACGACACCGGTTTCAGCGAGTCCGCGATGCACCTCCAGCCCATAGGCCGCCAGCTGGCGGGCGACGATGTCGGCGGTGCGTGTTTCGTTGAAGGCCAGTTCCGGGTGTGCGTGAATGTCGCGACGAATAGCCACGAGATCAGTAAGAAAGGGGATGTCGAGGAGGGTCATGGTTTTGTCTTGCGCGCTTGATTGAGCTGCTAATGGACTACTTTACGCCATGCTGGCCTGATCGTGGAATTGTAAAACACCGTACTGATCCGCTATGCTGCGGAACATGCATCTTGTTCTCATCAGCGGCCTGTCCGGTTCAGGCAAATCAATCGCCCTCAATGTGCTTGAGGACGCAGGCTACTATTGCATAGACAACCTGCCCTCGCAATTGTTGCAGCAACTCGTCGGTCAGCTTGATCAGCAAGGCTACGACAAGGTGGCCGTGGCTGTCGATATCCGCAGTGGCGAGAGTCTGGCCATGTTGCCGCAGCAGCTCGATGCCTTGCGTGCCAGCGATCTTGATCTGCAGTTTCTTTTTCTCGATGCGAAGAACCAGACGCTGCTCAAGCGCTATTCCGAGACGCGCCGCCGGCATCCACTGGCCAATGAACAACGCACCCTGATGGAGGCCATCGCCGAGGAACGTATTCGGCTCGATCACTTGTCGGCCATTGGCCATCACATTGATACCAGCGATGTAAAACCCAACGCCTTGCGTGAATGGGTGCGCCAGTTCATCGCGGCCGAGCCGGGGCAGGGGCTGACGCTGCTCTTCGAGTCGTTTGGTTTCAAGCACGGCATCCCGCTCGATGCAGATCTTGTTTATGACGTACGCTGCCTGCCCAATCCGCACTACGAGCCTGAACTGCGACCGCAGACCGGGCGTGATGCGGGGGTGGTGGCTTTTCTCGAAGCCGAGCCGGAAGTGCTGCAGATGCGCGACGACATCGCGCGTTTTGTCGACACCTGGCTGCCTTCCTATATCCGTGACAATCGCAATTACCTGACGGTGGCGATTGGGTGCACCGGCGGTCAGCATCGCTCGGTTTACCTGGCGGAATGGCTGGGCAAAGCGTTTCGCGATCGGGCGCGCGTCCTCGTTCGCCATCGTGAGTTGCCACCGCTGCCGTCGTTATCGCTCGAGCTTCCCGGCACACCTTAATGCACTGGATCGCGTTGTTCAAACCGGGCGACTGGCTGCTCGTCGTGCTTGGTTTGGTTTTCTGCGGCCTTTCATTCCCGCTCGCCTGGCAGGCGGGCGTTGCCGAAAAAGCCGTGATCAAGCGTGGTGGCGAAGTATTCGCCGAACTCGATCTGTCGCGCAACCGCTCGATTGAAGTGCCCGGCCCGCTTGGTATTACCACCGTCGCAGTCGACAAACGTCGCGTACGCGTCGTTTCTGATCCCGGGCCGCGCCAGTACTGTGTGCGTCAGGGTTGGCTGGCACGTCCCGGCGAAATCGCCATCTGTGCGCCGAATCAGGTCAGCGTTCAGGTGCAGGGCGGCAAGGAAGTGTATGACTCGCTCAGTTATTAAGCTGATCACCATGCCGGAAGACCACCGAATTGCGCAACTCGCGGCGGCGGCGATCGGGCTCGCGCTGATCGATGCGGCGATCCCTTTGCCCTTGCCCGGCGTCAAGCCGGGGCTGGCCAACATCGTCACCCTGATCGTTCTGGCGCGTTACGGGTGGGCGACCGCGGCGTGGGTCAGCGGCTTGCGCGTGATCGCCGGCGGCTTGCTGCTCGGGCAGTTTCTCTCGCCGGGATTTTTCATGAGCCTGACCGGTGCGCTGCTCAGCCTGCTCGTACTGGGCCTCGCTATCCGTCTGCCACGGCGCTGGTTCGGGCCGGTCAGCTGGAGCATTCTGGCGGCCTTCGCACACATTGGTGGCCAGTTGTTACTGGCGCGCGTTTGGCTGATCCCGCATAACGGCCTGTTCTATCTGGTGCCGCTTTTTTCCGCAGCGGCGCTCACCTTCGGTATCATCAATGGCCTGATTGCCGCGCGCCTGCTTGCTGAGCTGCCCGAAGTTCTGCCCGAAGCGCTGCCCCACTCCGAACCCGAGGTGAAGAATGCCTAAAACCATCTGTCTCGCACTCACCGGCGCTTCCGGCATGCCCTACGGTATTCGCCTGCTTGAGTGCCTGCTCGAAGCCGGTTGCCACGTTCAGTTGCTTTACTCGCAGGTGGCGCAGATCGTCGCCAAACAGGAGATGGATCTTGACCTGCCGGCACGGGCGAAGGAAGCGGAAATTTTCTTTCGTGAGCGTTTCATCGCGCTGCCCGGCAAACTCGACGTCTACAGTCGTGAAGAGTGGTTTGCGCCGGTCGCCAGCGGTTCGAATCCGCCGGATGCAATGGTCGTCTGCCCGTGCACCATGGGCACGCTGGCATCGATTGCTCAGGGTCTGGCCAGCAACCTGATAGAACGCGCCGCCGACGTGGTTCTCAAGGAGGGCCGCAAGCTGGTGCTGGTGCCGCGCGAGACGCCTTTCTCGGCAATCCATCTGGAAAACATGCTGCGTCTGTCACGGGCCGGCGCGGTAATTCTGCCACCCAATCCCGGTTTCTATCATCACCCGCAGTCCGTCGAGGATATGGTCGATTTTGTGGTCGCCCGCATCCTTGATCAACTGGCTGTGCCGCATACGCTGATGCCGCGCTGGGGAGCCGGGGAGGAGGAAGCTTGAGTTGGCTGAATTTTCTCCGCAAGGGAATGCCGGCTGCACTGACCGAACCCGCCGGGCCACAGCGTTTCGAGATCGCGCTTTTCCCACTGAATGCGGTTCTCTTTCCCGGTGGCGTTTTGTCACTCAAAGTTTTTGAACAGCGCTACCTTGACATGGCTGCTGCCTGCATGAAAGACGGTACGCCCTTTGGTGTCTGCCTGATCGCCAGCGGCAAGGAGGTTGGTAAGACGGCCTTGCCGCACAAGGTCGGCACGCTGGCGCACATCGATAGCGGCGACATGCCGCAACTTGGCATTCTGATGCTTGAAGTGCGCGGCGGGCGGCGTTTCCGGATTGTCTCGCAAGTCACTCAACCCGACGGATTGCTGCGCGCACAAGTTGAGTTGCTTGATGAGCCGGCGCGCCAAGCGGTACCCGCTGCGCAGCAAAGTCTTCTGCCCTTGCTGCAGAAAATTGCCGGTGATCTTGGCCCTGCGAAAATGCCCGAGCCGCATGTCTTTGACGATGCCGCATGGGTCGGTTACCGCTTGACCGAAGTAGTGCCGGTGCAGCAACTCGCCAAGCAGAAGTTGCTGGAGTTACAGGACCCGTTGTCGCGTCTCGAAATCCTCCACACCTACCTCGCCCAGCGCAAGCTGGTCGCCTAGTCAAACATAGAACCCTACCGCAGAGACGCAGAGGCGCAGAGGAAACGCAGAGAGAAGCGCAGAGAGAAGCGCAGAGAGAAGCGCAGAGAGAAGCGCAGAGAGAAGCGCAGAGAGAAGCGCAGAGAGAAACGAACCGTGCCTAAGAATTTGACTTTCTCTGCGTTTCCTCTGCGCCTCTGCGTCTCTGCGGTAGGTTTTAAGTCAATTGTGATTCTAGCCCACGGGTCAGCGTGGTGACTTCAGTGCGTTCGCCACGGGCGCTGGTTGCCATTTTCTGCGCAGCTGAAACGCTCTCCATGGCCGGCTTCGCGCTGGTGCCTTCATTGCTGCCGAAATTCACCGTGCAGTGGGGTTTGTCGGCGACGGCGGCTGGCTGGCTGGGAGGTATCTTTTTTCTCGGCTACATCCTCGCCGTCCCTCTGCTGGTCAGCCTCACCGATCGCTTGGATGCGCGGCGCGTCTATCTCGCCAGCGCTGCCCTGAGCGGCTTTGCGCTTGCTGGCTTTGCCTTGTTCGCGCAGAGTTTCGCTGCGGCCTTGTGCTGGTGGTGGCTGGCCGGGCTCGGTCTGGCCGGTACCTACATGCCCGGCCTGAAAGCGTTGACTGATCGTCTGCCGGTTGCTGCCCAGTCGCGAGGGACGGCTTTTTACACTGCATCGTTTGGTGTTGGCGCCGGTCTCTCGTATCTCTGGCTTGAGCTGACGCAGTCCTTTTGCGCGTGGCCGCTGCTGTTCGCCATTGCGGCGGTCTGTGCGGCGCTGGCCGTGTTGCTGGTCGGCTTTGCTGTTGCCGGTGGCCAACGCCCGCCGGTGACTCACGTTGCGCATGATCGTTGGCGCAGCGTGCTGCGCGATCAGCGTATTCTCGCTTATTGCGGCGCGTATTTCGGGCACAACTGGGAACTCTTTGGTTTCCGCAGCTGGCTGGTGGCCTATCTTGCGTGGACGCACGCCACCGCGCCGGATGCCTGGACAGCGATGCCCGGCCTGATCGCTGCACTCGCCACCTTCCTTGCCGTGCCGGCCAGCATTCTCGGTAACGAAGGCGCGCATCGCTGGGGGCGCAGTCGCTGGCTGAACCGGGTGATGCCCTTGTCCGGTGCGCTGGCCTTGCTGGTCGCTCTTTCCGTCACGGCACCGGCCGGTCTGCTGGTGCCGCTGCTATTGGTTTATGCCGCAAGTATGAACCTCGATTCGGCGGCGTTGACCGCCGGCCTGCTCACCGAAACGCCGCCGGAAAAGCGCGGCACCGCGCTGGCGCTATATTCGACGATCGGTTTTGCCGGTGGTTTTGTCGGGCCGGTGATATTCGGCGTGGCGCTCGATTTTTTTGGCAGAAGCAGTCATGCCGGTTGGGCAGCCGGTTTCGTCACGCTGGCGATTGGTGTGGTTTTCGGGCGTTGGGCAATCGGCCGGATTGGTGCTGCTGAAAACGCCGCTGGATGAAGAGATTTTTCATAGACATGCAGGAGTACGCCGTGTTATAAATACCGCAGGCATCTTTTCTGATGACCATGCGACGCTCCTCGAACCCGAGCGATAAACTTCGAGGATCTGCTTTTGTTCTTGGCAAATATAAAAACACCGTCGCTTGCCTTTGTCCCGGTTGTATATCGTTCTGTGATTTCCTGTGTCAGGAGATGCCAATGAGCGGCAACCAGAAGGGCTATATCGCTCCCGGATTTGGCGGCTTGCTCAAGGTGCCGCGTACCGTACTGCTCGTTGACGATGATCCCATGGTGCTTGAGTCCTTGAGCGCAGGCCTGATTGGTGCCGGTTGTGTCGTGCTGTGCGCCAATTCGGTGAACGAGGCCGAAAAATTGCTCGACAATCCGCCTCGGCCGGACATCGCGATTGTCGATGTGGTGATGCCCGAGCGCAGCGGGCTGGAATTGGTGCCACGCTTGCGGGGCGACGAGATTCCTTTTGTCATGCTTAGCGCGTACAGCGATGCGTCGATTGTCGAGCAGGCGACCGATGCCGGCGCACTCGGTTACCTGATCAAACCCGTCGATGAAGTTCGACTGCTTCCTGCCATTGAAGCGGCGCTGGCTTGCGCCGCCAGGCTCGACGATCTGGCGAAAGTTCGCGGTCAATTGCAGAGCGCGCTCGACAGCGATCGGGATACCAGCGTTGCTGTCGGCGTCACCATGGTTCAGAACGAGATTGGCCGTGATGAAGCCTTCGATCAACTGCGTGGCAAGGCGCGTAACCAGCGCCGCAAGGTAGCGGATTTGGCGAAGGAAATTGTCTCTGCGCAGGAATCATTGAATTCGGCTAGTGCGCTGGCGGGGAAAAATGATGATGAGTGATCGTAGCGCGCGCTTGCGCCAGCGCCCCCGAGTCGCTCAGGTAATGACGTGATGGGCCTGAACATCCAACTCGGCGTGGATCGCCACTTGCGTTTCTCGGTAACCGGGAATCTCGACTGTGAAATTCCCCGCGAAATCCTGAAGGGCGTCAAGGCGCACTGGCGTGCGCGAGTGGCGCCGGTGCATGCCGATCTTGCCGGCGTAACGCAGTCGAGTGCTTGCGCGGTTGCGCTGCTGGTGCTACTGGTCGAAATGCTCGATGGCGACTTTCATCTGGACCGCTGCAGCGACGAACTTGAGGCAGCGTACGTCGTAGCCCTGATGAAGTCGGGCCCCTCGTTGCGTGAATTCGAGAAGGGTTGCAACTGCCCGCCGGCATAGCTTGAAGCGGCTCTGACGCAGCCCGCTGGAACACTTGAAACCTAGGAAAATCCCGTGTTGCTTTCCCGCGCAAGGTTTCGCACAATGCGAAGATGGGTATTGCGTCTCCTCTCTTTGATGGCCGTCGTCAACGCAGACAACTTCTTGTCGCGATTGGTATGGCTGTTTTCGTTGTGGCGCAGCTTCTCGGTTACCAGCTCTGGCTGAGTTATAACGAGGAAATCAACAACGCCAAGACAACCAGCCGCAATTACGCAGCAATCTTTGAGGCGCGGCTTGACGCTACGCTGCGCCGTACCGATACCGTTTTGCAGGCGCTGGTGCGAACCACTCCCGAAGCCGCGATGGACAAAGCGAATGTTCCCCGCTTTGTCGATGTGTTGAATGCCGAGCTCGATTCGCGTTTGCTCAACTTCGATGAAGTCGCGGGTCTGCGCATCTTTGACGCCAACGGCGATTTGTTTTACGCCTCAGGCAATGCAAGTGCAGCACGCGCCAATGTTGCCGACCGCAGCTATTTTTCTCAGGCGCGTGATAACCCGCAGGCCGGGCTGATCTTTTCCGAGGTGCTTGTCACTCGCACTACGGGGCGCCCCAGCGTTGTTGCGACGCGTGGGTTGCGTAACAAGCAGGGCGATTTTTTGGGGGTCGTTGTTGCGTTGCTTGACGTAGCGCATTTTCAGGCACTTTTCCAGTCCCTGGATATTGGCGCAAAGGGTCTGCTGGGCATTCGGCGCAGCGATGATTTTCGTTTGGTTGTACGCTGGCCGCCGAACGATAGTCAGATCAATACGGCCCCGCCGCCTGAAAATCCGCTTCGTACGGCGATCAGCGTGGGGAAAAACGAAACGACTGCAGAGTACGCTGCGCCGGGCGATGGTGTGGTGCGCATCTTCAGCATGCGCAGGGTCGAACGCTATCCCTTTTATGTATTTGCCGCACTGGCACGCGAGGATGTCCTGGCCGGCTGGCGCACGCGCGCGCTGGCGGTTGGCGTCTCCGGCGTGCTCCTGCTCGCGCTGCTGGCCAGTCTGCTCTATCGTTTGTGGCACAGCGAGCGGCGTGAGGCGAGGGTGCTGGCCAACCTGACCGCGAGCGAGAGTCGTTTGCGCGCCAACAGCGGACGGCTCGAAATTTTCGAACGGCTGGCTGAGAACTCCGGGCAGGGTATTGCCATGGCGCAGATGGACGGCACGCTTGATTATATCAATCCGGCCGCGCGAAAATTGCTCGGTCTGCCGCATGACGCTGCGTGCGCCAGCTATTCGTTCAAACAGTTTTACGGTGAGGCAGAACGCCAGCGCTTAAGGGAGGAACTGGTCCCTTTCGTTTTCCAGACCGGGCAATGGACGGGCGAGATCGACTTGCGCAGCCTTGATGGGCGAATCATTCCCGTTCTGCAAAATCTGTTCTTGATTCGCAATGAGGCTGGCGAGCCGCAGGCGATAGCCAATGTGGTTGCAGACCTCAGCGAGCGCCAGAAAGCCGAGGAAGATACCCGTTTAGTGCTCGCTGAAATGGAGACGATCTTCAGTAATGCGCTGGTCGGCATCGTGCACCTCAATCAGCGCCTCGTCGTCTCCTGTAACCGTCGCTTCGAAGATCTTTTTGGTTATGCCCCCGGTGAATTGATCGGCAAGTCTTCCGAAACTTTTTACGCTTCGCACGATACCTTCGAGCAAATCGGTGTTGAGGCCTATGCGACGGTTGGCGAGAACCGGAACTACTCAACAGAATTGATGCTCAAGCACAAGGATGGCAGTGCGTTCTGGGGCGCGCTGACCGGGCGCGCTATCGACCCGAGCCGTCCCAATGAAGGCAGTATCTGGATCTACGCCGACATCTCCGAGCGGGTGCAGGCAGACAAACTGCTGCGCGAGAGCGAGGAGGCCTTCCGGCGCCTGTTCGAAGACGTGAAGGACCCGCTGTTGTTGATCCGTGATGGCCGCTTTATCGACTGCAACGCTGCCACCCTGAAATTTCTCGGCTATTACAACAAGGCTGAGTTTCTTAATCAGAGCCCCGGTGAGATATCGCCGCTCTGCCAGCCCGACGGACGCGATTCCGGCGAGAAGGCCAACGAGATGATCGCCATCGCCCAGCAGGCGGGTTACCACCGTTTCGAGTGGTTGCATCTCCGGGCAGATGGTTCGACCGTTCCGGTTGAAGTTACGCTGACGCCGATCACGTTGGGTGGCGAGATCATTCTGCACACGCTTTGGCGCGACATTACCGAGCGTCAGTTGAATGAAACCCGCTTGCGGTTGTTGGCCGGGGTTTTTGAGCATAGCGCCGAGGCGATCATGATTACCAGCCACGACAATCGGATACTCGAGGTGAATCAATCCTTCTCGCGCCTCACCGGCTACAGCGCAGACGAATCGCGCGGACAGAATCCGCGCCTGCTCGCCTCGGGGCGGACAACGCCCGAGGAGTTTCAACTTATGTGGCAGTCGATCAGGGATACCGGCTACTGGCAGGGCGAGTTGTGGGACAAGCGCAAGGACGGGAGTTGTTATCCAAAATGGCTGTCGATCTCGACTATCCGCAGCGCAACGGGCGACGTTGATTATTACCTTGGCAGTTTTGCCGATATTTCCGAGCGCAAGGCGGCCGAAGAGAAAATCAGTCACCTTGCGCATTTTGATGCGCTGACCAATCTGCCCAACCGCGCCAATCTGCAGGGTCGGCTCGAGCAGGCGCTGGCCTCGGCACGGCGCGAGGGCGGCAGCCCGGTCGCCGTGATGTTCCTTGATCTGGATCGGTTCAAGAACGTCAATGACACGTTGGGTCACCACATCGGTGATGTTCTGCTGCTCGAAGTGGCGCGCCGGCTGAGGGCGAGCGTACGCGAGAGCGACGTGGTGGCGCGTCTGGGTGGCGATGAGTTTGTTGTGCTGCTCACCGGTATTGACGGCATGGCTGCGACGCGCGTGGCGGGAAAAATTCTTGACGCTTTGTCAAAACCGTACCGCATGGAAGGACATCAGCTGTACACAACGGCCAGCGTCGGCATCGCCGTTTTTCCAGGTGACGGGGATAGCGTGGAGGTGTTGATGCAAAACGCCGATGCGGCGATGTACCACGCCAAAGCGGCGGGGCGAAACAATGCCCAGTTTTTTACCGCAAGCCTTAACGAGGCCGCCAGAGACCGGCACGAACTGGAAGGTGATCTGCATCTGGCATTGCAGCGGCAGGAATTTATTTTGCACTACCAGCCGCAGGTGACCGGAGAGCGCCGGGTGGTCGGTGCCGAAGTGCTACTGCGCTGGTTGCATCCGAAGCGCGGCCTGATCTCGCCGCTCAGATTTATCCCGATGGCCGAAGATACCGGGCTGATCCTGCCGATTGGTCAATGGGTGCTGGAAACCGCTTGCGCCCAGCTCAAGTTGTGGTCAGACGATGCCCTGACGCGGGAGTTGCAGGTAGCGGTCAATGTCAGCGCCCGGCAGTTTCGTCAGGCCGATTTCGTTGAGCAGGTGCGCAGGGTCGTGTTGAGCAGCGGTATTGACCCGACACGCCTGAAGCTGGAGCTGACCGAGAGCCTGGTGCTCGACAACGTCGAAGATACGATCGAAAAGATGAACGCCATCAAACTGCTCGGCGTGCTGTTCTCGATGGATGATTTTGGCACCGGTTACTCGTCGCTTTCCTACCTGACACGTCTGCCGCTCGACCAGTTGAAAATTGATCGCGCCTTCGTTAGCCAACTCCCCGATAACCGGAGCGACGCCATCATTGCGCAAACGATTGTCACCATGGGGCGCAGTCTCGGCCTCAATGTCATTGCCGAAGGCGTTGAAACCGAGGCGCAGCATGCGTTCCTTGAAAGTCACGGCTGCCACGCCTATCAAGGATTCTTGTTCAGCCGACCGGTGCCTGTCGATGAGTTTGAGCAGTTTGTGCAGCAGAGCCTGCCAGCAGACGCAGCAGTTTCCTGATCGGCGTCGGCAGCGCTGCGCCCTCTACGTCACGCAGATCGAGCCATTCCCAGCCCGGTTCCGCTGCTTGCCGGATGGTTGATTGGGCCGTGCAGTGCAGCGCGCGAATGGTCAGGCGGAAATGCGTGAAACTGTGTCTGAGTGGTGCCAGTTGTTGCCTGTCGACGATGCTGCAGCCGTGGCGATAAGCAAAACTTTCGGCAGCATCCGACGCAACTTCCGGCAGCGCCAGCAGGCCGCCCCAGATGCCGCTTGGCGGGCGGCGTTCGAGTAGCACGCGCTGCTCATCGGTGAGGAGAATGACGTTTGTCTCACGTTCGGGCACTGTCTTTTTCGGCCTTGCTGTCGGTAGTTCAGCCTGTCTGTTGGTCCGCCGCGCAATGCAGATTTCGTGCATCGGGCAGGCCGTGCAGAACGGCTTGCTGCGCGTGCAGCGTGTCGCGCCGAGGTCCATCAGTCCTTGTGTGTAGGCTTCGATCTTCTTTGCAGGGAGCAGCGATTCGGCGAGCGCCCAAAGTATTTTTACAGTTTGCGCTGACCCGGGAAATCCTTCGATACCGAAGCAGCGCGCCAGCACTCGCTTGACGTTACCGTCGAGGATTGCCGTGCGTTGGCCGAAAGCGAAGGCGGCGATGGCCGCCGCCGTCGAGCGACCGATGCCGGGCAATTCGTCGATCACTTTTGTGTTGTCCGGAAAACGCCCGCCGTGCCCGGCGACGATGACTTGCGCGCAATGATGCAGGTTACGCGCCCGGGCGTAGTAGCCGAGACCAGACCATAGTTCAAGCACGCGCTCAACCGGCGCTGCGGCCAGTGTTTCGATGTCCGGGAAGCGTTCAAGAAAACGCGCGTAATACGGGATCACCGTATTCACCTGCGTCTGCTGCAGCATGATTTCGGATAGCCAGATGCGGTAGGGGTCTTGCGTTTTTTGCCACGGCAGATTTTGACGGCCATGCAGGTTTTGCCAGGCGATCAGGCGCTCGGCGAAACTCAGTCGGTCGCTTGCTGCGTCGTGCTTCATGGGCGGACGGGCTTGACTTTGCTGGCGGCGAGCTTGGCGCGCCTGCGCGCTTCGTCGGTATCGGCGCCGTTGGCGACAGCAACGCCCATGCGGCGTTTGCTGAAACTCTC
>JBIJCY010000294.1:0-3996 GCA_044344385.1 Rhodocyclaceae bacterium
AACTTAATCCGGTTCGCTGCGCAGCCTTGATGCAACGTGCCGGCGAATTGTTTCCCGACTTGCGCCCGGACGGCGATCCTGAATTCTGGTGTGGCCTGCGGCCGGCAACCCCGTCGAACGTTCCTTTTATCGGGCGTTCAACGCTGCCCAATCTTTATCTCAATACAGGGCACGGCACACTCGGCTGGACGATGGCCTGCGGTTCGGGCGCGGCGCTGGCCGACATCGTCAGCGGCCGCCAGCCCGAGCCGCGTTTCAGTTTTTTATAAGATCAAAAAATCAGACAGGAGAGTCAATGACTATTCGCATGACAACCGTAACTTACGCAGTGCAGGACAACATCGCCACACTCACCTTGAATCGGCCGGAGTCGCTCAATGCGCTCAATCTGGCGATGATCGACGACTTGCGCGCGACGACTGCACAGGCTGCCTTTGATCCGGCTGTTCGCGCGGTAATTGTCTGCGGTGCCGGCGATCATTTCATGGCCGGCGGCGACCTCAAATGGTTTCGCGAGCAGCTCGCCTTGCCTCCCAAGGAGCGTCAGCCGCGCTTTGAGGAAACCATCGCGGCAGTGCATGCCTCGATCCTCAATCTGAAAAGCATGAACAAGCCGGTGGTCGCCGCCGTGCAAGGCGCGGTGGCCGGGTTCGGCTTATCGTTGATGCTGGCCGCCGACCTTGCCCTGGCTGCGGACAACGCGTATTTCACGCTGGCCTACAGCAATATTGCACTGTCGCCCGATGGCGGCGCGACCTGGTCGCTACCGCGTCAGGTCGGTCTCAAGCAGGCGATGGAAATTGCGTTGCTCGGCGAACGCTTTGATGCGGCGCGTGCGCGCGAACTCGGGCTGATCAACCGCGTTGTGCCGCTTGCGGAATTGGCAGCAGAAACGCTGAAGCTGGCGCAGCGTCTGGCTGCCGGACCGGCAGAAGCACTGGCGCGCACCAAGGCACTACTCAACCAGTCGCTTGAAACGTCGCTTGAATCGCAACTTGTAGCAGAGCAACGTTCCTTTGCCGCCTGCGGTGCACACGCGGATTTCAGCGAAGGCCTGGCTGCTTTCTTCGAGCGGCGCAAACCGGCGTACGAGACGCGTTGACCAGTTGTCAGAAATGCAAGAGTTCACCGCAAAGGCGCAAAGATGCAAAGGTCGCGAAGAGAATGGCAATGAGACCTTTGGGAAATAGTGTTTTTTCTTTGCGGATCTTCGCGTCTTTGCGCCTTTGCGGTGAAGGTTGTGGTTTTCTACAGTCGTGGAGTTCTGATGCTGATCGACACCCACTGCCATCTTGACGCTGCAGAATTTACCGCTGACCGGGATGCAGTGGTCACGGCAGCGGCAGTAGGTGGCGTTTCGGCAATCGTCGTTCCGGGGGTTGAGGTCGCGAGTCTCCCGGCCATACGTGATTGCTGCCAGCGCTATCCCGCCTGTGTGCCGGCGTACGGGATTCATCCGCTCTATGTTGGGTCGGCCAGCGAGGCCGATCTTGTCGCTCTGCGGCAATGGCTGGCGAGCGAACTGGCCGGGCCGTATCCGCCCGTCGCGCTTGGCGAAATCGGCCTTGACTATTTTGTGCCGGGTTTCGATGGGGTGCGGCAAGAGCTTTTTTTCGTCGAGCAACTGAAAATCGCCCGCGATCTTGGCCTGCCGGTGCTCCTGCATGTGCGGCGTGCGCAGGATGCCATTCTCAAACATTTACGGCATATTTTTGGCAAGCGCTCTGTTAGTGGCGGCATTGCGCACGCATTTAACGGCAGCCGCCAGCAGGCGCAAGCCTTCATTGATCTTGGCTTCAAGCTGGGTTTTGGTGGTGCGATGACGTTTTCACGTGCCTTGCGCATCCGCCAGCTGGCGGCCACTTTGCCGCTGGACAGCATTGTTCTGGAAACCGACGCACCGGACATGCCGCCCGAATTTATCGGGCACGCGCGCAACTCCCCGGAAAACCTGCCGCTCATTGCCTCCGTTCTTGCTGAATTGCGCAGTATTTCGGTCGCCGAGGTGGCGCTTGCGACTTCGGCAAGTGCCCGTTCGGCGCTTCCAGGCTTGATTCGGGGCAATATTCACCCATAAATACTAGGGATTTTTCTCCCGCTTGATTTGCATCAAGAAATCTTGATGCGCAGCGGACTAGAGTTATGCCCTGACGGAAAGCTTGCGAAACAGATATGGCCAGCCTTCCCGTCCGGGAAGCCGGCAATCCCTATGGAGTGTTTTGAGTCGATGAATATTTCCAGTGTGCTGGTCAATACCCGGCCCGAACGGATGGCGCAGGTGCAGGAAGGCCTGTTGGCGTTGAGTGGTGTAGAAGTGCATGCGGCAACCGAAGATGGGCGTTTGATTGTGACGATTGAAGCGGATTCCGATCAAGCGGTTGCCAATATGTTTGCGGAGATCAACCAGCAGCCCGGCGTGCTTTCAGCGGCGATGGTTTATCACCAATATGAATCTGATCCTGATGAGGAGGCCTGAGATGAAACTGACTTTGACGCGTCGTGACTTTATCAAGAGCAATGCTGTTGCCGCTGCTGCTACTGCTGCCGGCATTACAATTCCAGGGCTGGCGGAAGCTGCTGCGCCGAAAAAAGATGACGGGGTACGCTGGGACAAGGGTGCCTGCCGTTACTGCGGTACCGGTTGCGGTGTGCTGGTCGGCACCAAGGGCGGCCGCATCGTCGCCACACAGGGTGACCCGGATTCGCCGGTCAACAAGGGTCTGAACTGCATCAAGGGTTATTTTCTCTCGAAGATTCAATACGGCAATGACCGTCTGACGCAGCCGCTGCTGCGCATGAAGGATGGCAAGTTCGACAAGACCGGCGAGTTCACGCCGATTTCCTGGGATGCCGCTTTCGACATCATGGCCGACAAGTGCAAGGCGGCGCTCAAGAAGGGCGGGCCGCGCAACATCGCCATGTTCGGTTCCGGCCAATGGACCATCTGGGAAGGCTACGCTGCCGCCAAGCTGATGAAGGCCGGCTTCCTGACCAACAACATTGATCCGAATGCGCGTCACTGCATGGCTTCTGCCGTGGCTGGTTTCATGCGCACCTTTGGTATCGATGAGCCGATGGGCTGTTACGACGACCTGGAGCACGCCGATGCCTTCGTGCTATGGGGCGCGAACATGGCCGAGATGCATCCGATTCTCTGGTCGCGTCTGACAGATCGTCGTCTGACTGCAAAGCACGTCAAAGTTAACGTTCTCTCAACGTTTACGCATCGTTCCTGCGAGTTGGCCGACAGCGAGATGATCTTCAAGCCGTCGACCGATCTGGCGATTCTCAACTACATCTGCAACTACATCATCCAGAACAACGCGGTTAACAAGGAGTTCGTCGCCAAGAACGTCAACTTCAAGCGTGGCGTGACGGACATCGGCTACGGCCTGCGTCCGAATCATCCATTGGAAAAAGTGGCAATGAACAACGGCTATCCGGGTGAAGACGGCAAGCCGAAGGGCAACCCGAACAACTCATCGCCGATGACCTTCGACGAGTTTGCTCAGTTCGTTTCCGAGTACACGGTCGACAAGGCGCACGAGATTTCCGGGGTGCCGAAAGATAAGCTCGAAGCGCTGGCCAAGACCTACGCCGACCCGAAGACCAAGGTTGTTTCCTACTGGACCATGGGTTTCAACCAGCACGTACGCGGTACGTGGGTGAATAACATGATCTACAACGTGCACCTGCTGGTCGGCAAGATTTCCGAGCCGGGCAACGGGCCGTTCTCGCTCACCGGTCAGCCATCCGCTTGCGGTACGGCGCGTGAAGTCGGTACCTTTGCACATCGTCTGCCAGCCGACATGGTGGTGATGAATCCGAAGCACCGCGAGCTTTCCGAAAAGCTGTGGAAACTGCCGGCAGGTTCGATTCCAGACTGGATCGGCGCGCACGCCGTGGCGCAGAGCCGCCTGCTCAAGGACGGCAAGATCAATTTCTACTGGACGAGCACGACCAACAACATGCAGGCCGGGCCGAACATCAACGGTG
>JBIJCY010000295.1:0-3971 GCA_044344385.1 Rhodocyclaceae bacterium
CACGAATCCGGTTAACCTGTTCGTCGATCAGGCGCACTTCCCTGATCACCGGCTGCGCTGCCGGGCCAAGCACCTCGCGCAACACATCGAGATTGCCCTGAATCACCGCAATCGGATTGTTGATTTCATGTGCGACACCGGCCGTCAGTTCGCCGATGGCGGCCAGTTTTTCGCTCATCACCAGTTGGCGCTGTGCTTCACGCAGATAGGTGTTGGCCTGCTCAAGTTCAAGCGTGCGTTCGGCGACTTTCAGATCAAGGTCATTTGCCCAGCGCTGCAGTTCATTTCGCTTTACCGCAAGCACATCAAGCAGATGATCGAACTCGCCGGCCAGCCGGCCCAGCTCGTCACAACTACCGGTGACGCCGACGCGCGCATCGATTTCGCCACCGTCGATACGGATGATTGCGTCATTCATCCGCTCGAGCGGCCGGAAGATACTGCGCGCCCAATAGAGCGAAAAGGCCGAACCAACGAGGCTGATCGTCGCGAACAGAAGAAAGATCACCGCCAGCGCATTTTCTTTTGCCGAGCGGAAGGGTTCTTCGAGAAAGCCGACATAGAGCATGCCGACACGCTTGCCAAAACTGTCGAGCACCGGTTCGTAACCCGAGACATACCAATCATTGACCACGAAGGCCGTGTCCAGCCACGTATTTCCCCGTTCCAGCACAAACTCGCGGACACTTTTCGAGACGCGCGTACCGAGCGCCCGCTCGCCCTCGAACAGACGAACGTTGGTGGCGATTCGCGCGTCATCGAGAAACAGCGTCACCGTTCCTTTGCTCCCGAGCGGTAGCGAGCCATCGCGATAGATGATGGCATTCAGCGTATCAACGAACTCAAGATTTCCGTTGAGCAGCATGCCACCCTCAACGACGCCGAGCAGTTGCCCGCCGGTATCAAGCACGGGCGCAGCGGCGTGGATGATCATGCCACGCGTTTCGCTCTGCCGTGCATCCGGCGCTGCCTGTGCCGTTGGCACAAGATTGAGGCTGGCACGGTCACGCAGCGATGCGTCGATCAGTGTCAGCTGTTCCTCATCGTAGATATCGATCGCGCTGCCCGCGCTGCCGTGCAATGCGTCGCGCACCACCGGCCAGCCCGCGTGATCGACAACATTCGGCTGTGCTGCAGAGGCATAACGCACCTTGCCCGAGCGATCGAGCACATACATGAAGTCAAGCCGGTCGCGACGGCGTGCAATATCGAGCTCAGACTCGATTGCTGCGCGCTGCCCACCCGCCAGCGCCAGTTGCAGACGCTGCGCCCCGGCCAGCGCCTCAACGCGCGAACCAACACCCTTGACCACACGATCGAAATACTCGTGCGCGGTGACCATGTCGCTGCCGACCTTGAAAATGAGCAGTTTGTGATAACTGGTGTTGCTCCAGTACCAGACCAGCGCCATGATGATCGGGAAGCCGATGAGCAATGGTGCCAGCACAAGAAAAAGCAGCTTGGCGCGCACCGAAGCGCGAAAGTAATCGATCAGACGGCGCAGGGATCCGGGAAGCAACATCGTCTAAATCCCGGGCGTGCCGGACGCTCCACCCTCACCCCACTCCAGGCACTTGCGCTCCAGCGTCTTGCGCGAAACACCCAGCCGGCGCGCCGCTTCCGATTTGTTGCCGCCTGCCGCATCGAGCATGGTCAGGATATGCCGCTTCTCGACTTCGGCAAGAGAAAGAAGCTGGCCTGTTTCGTCACAAACCGGGGCATCATCGGCCGCAAAGGTGCCAGCCGAGACCAGCGCCTCAATCGGGAAAAACCCGAGAATCAGCGAGCGTTCGAGAAAGTTTTTCAGCTCGCGCACATTGCCCGGCCACGCATAGGCGGCCATCGCTTCAAGCACTTCGCGGCTCAAAGACAACGGCGCGACGCCAAGCTGGGTCGACAAAAGACCCATGAAGTGCACTGCAAGTTCACCGACATCCTCACGGCGGCTGCGCAGCGGCGGAATCGCAATATCAACCACCGCCAGACGGTAGTAAAGATCCTGCCGGAAACGCCCGGCCATGACTTCTCCGGCGAGTTCACGATTAGTGGCAGTGATGATGCGGACATCAACCGGCACTTCCTTTTCCGAACCCACCGGGCGCACCTTGCGCTCTTCCAGCACGCGCAGCAGTTTGGTCTGCATGGCAAGCGGTAGCTCGGCGATTTCATCAAGGAACAATGTGCCGCCATGCGCATAGTAAAACAGGCCGTTACGACTCCCAGTGGCCCCCGTAAAGGCACCTTTGACATGGCCAAAGAGCTCGCTTTCGATCAGCTCGGCGGCAATTGCCCCACAGTTCACCGGCACAAAAGGACGCGCCGCACGCGCGCTCATCTGATGCAACGCACGCGCCGTTACTTCCTTGCCGGTACCCGATTCGCCTTGCAGCAAGACGGTCGTCGGCATCGGCGCAATGCGCTTGATCAGGCCGCGCAGATGCTGGATCGCCACTGAATGGCCGACCAACCCGTCGACCTCGGCGCCAAGCTCGGCCAACTCTCGACGCAGCACGAAGTTTTCACGTGCCAGCCGTGCGCCCTCGAAGCAGCGCTTGATCGAATTGAGCATCTGGTCGACACGAAAGGGCTTGAGAATAAAATCGGACGCACCACCGCGCAACGCCTTGATCGCTGTATCCATGTCGGCAAAGGCGGTAATCAGGATCACGTCACCGGTAAAGCCCCCTTCACGCAACTCATGCAGCCACTCGACCCCCGATTTCCCCGGGAGCGCGATATCGAGCACGATAAGATCAAAATGCAGACGCGCCATCAGCTCAATGGCGCTTTCGACATCACCGACCGCTTCAAGCAAACCACAGCGCGGCTTCAGCGTCCGTTCGAGAAAGCTGCGCATGCCCGCTTCATCGTCGACGACGAGCACGGAAAACGCCTGCCAGTTGCCAAAAGTCACAACCGTATCGGCTGCGCCATCAATCTGTTGCATACTCACGCTCCACTTTTCGCTATTGCTTCGATCTCAATGCGTCCGCCGGCCAAATGCAGGCGGCGCATCTGTGGCAACTCAATCACATCGCGATCATGACAGGCAATCACCGCCGTTGTCTGCGGACCACAAAATTCGCGAACCAGCGCCAGCGTCTGCAGACGCGACTCGGCATCCAGATTGGCGGTTGGCTCATCAAGCAGCAAGACCCTCGGTGTCAGCACCCAGGCGCGAGCCAGCGCAACACGCTGCTTCTCGCCCCCCGACAGCTTTTGCGGCGGCGTATCACACAGATGCTCAAGGCGCGCCCAGGCGATGGCCTGCGCCACGCGCCGCTCACACTCGCCGCGTTCAACGCCTCTGGCGCGCAGACCATAGCCGATATTGTCAGCCACGCTGGTATGAAACAGATAGGGCTGCTGATGCACGTAAATAATTTCCCTACGCAGCCAGTCGGGATACGGGTTCCAGTTAAAACTGCGTCCTGCATACTGCCCTGCGCCCGTCCCGGGCATCTCAAGCCCGGCGAGGATGCGCAGCAGGGTCGATTTACCGGCACCGTTCTCGCCCGTCAGCGCGTAGCTCTCGCCGGCCAGCAGAGCAAGCTCATCAATCGCCAGCAGACGCCGGTCACCAAAGGTTTTGCTCAGCGAAGAAAGCGCCAGCAAGCTCATCGCCGCGCGCTCCCTTGAAAGAAAGCAAAAGCTGAATTGACCCCCAGCGCCACCACCAGCAGCACAAGCCCCAAGGCAATACCCTGCGCAAAATCTCCCTTGCTCGTTTCAAGAGCGATGGCGGTCGGAATGTTACGCGTGACGCCGGCGATGTTGCCACCGACCATCAGCGAGCAACCAATCTCCGAAACCACCCGACCAAAGGCATTACAGACCGCCGCCATGATCGCAAAACGCACTTCAACGAGCATCGTCCACGCCACTCGCGACCCGGAAGCACCCAGCGCCATGGCCGTCTCGCGGGCACGCGGGTCGGCGCCCTGAATGGCCGATAGCGAAAACGCAATCAA
>JBIJCY010000051.1:0-13595 GCA_044344385.1 Rhodocyclaceae bacterium
TGCGCGACGGCGACATCGCCGATGATCCCTATATTCACTACGCGGCGAGCATGCAGAAGCTGTTCGAGGATCTGTCGCTGCAGATGATGGACTACTACCTCGGCGACATCCTGCGCGAGACCGGCAAGCTGGCCTTCTCCGGCGGCGGCGCGCTCAACGTCAAGCTCAACCAGAAGATTATTGCCCGTCCGGACGTCAAGGAACTTTACGTGCAGCCCGCCTCCGGCGACTCCGGCACAGCGATCGGCGCGGCTGCCTATGTTTCGGTACAACGCGGCGTACCGGTCGAGAAGATGGAACACGTCTACCTCGGCCCGGCGTACAGCAACGAAGACGTGATCGCCGCCTGCGCCCGCCACCCGGCGCAGCCGGCGTGGGAAAAAATCAGCGCAGTACCACAGCGTGTCGCCCAGCTTCTCGTTGATGGCAATCCGGTGGCCTGGTTCCAGGGGCGCATGGAATTCGGCCCGCGCGCGCTCGGCGGCCGTTCGATTATCGGCTGCCCGAGCGCGGCAGGCGTCGCCGACCGCATCAACGAGCAGATCAAGTTCCGCGAGCGCTGGCGCCCTTTCTGTCCGAGCATGCTCGACACCGTCGGCCCACAGATGCTCGCCAGCGACCACCCGGCGCCGTTCATGACCTTCACTTTCGAAGTCGCCGAGGGATGGAAAAAGCGCGTCCCGGAAGTCGTGCACGAAGACGGTACTTCACGTGCGCAGGTGCTGCAGCGCGAGTTCAACCCACGCTACTACGATCTGATGTGCGAAATGGAAAAACTCACCGGCAACGGCGTCGTCCTCAACACCTCGCTCAACCGGCGCGGCGAACCGATGATCTGCTCGCCGACCGACGCGCTGAACATGTTCTTCGGCTCCGACCTGCAGTATCTGGTGATGGAGGATGTGCTGGTGGTGAAGGCTTCGAAACCGGCGGAGTGATGATTTGAACGAACGCTGGATCCTGCAGTTCTGCCATTGCCACTACGGGCCGTTTCTCGACGTCGCTCGCCAGTACGCGGCGTTGTTCAAGGGCGGGCCGTACCGGGTGCTCACCGTCTATCTGACCGGCGAGCCAAGCGAAGCGGCAACAACGGGATCGGCCTCCGACGAAGTTATTTTCCTGAACTACCGCAGCAAGGCGGTGAGCGGCCTCAAGCTTTCCGCGATCCGTGCGTTGCGCAAAATTGCCGCTAGTCGCGACTTTGCGCTGATCATCGCGCACCGCTTCAAGCCGATCTACATTGCTTGCCTGGCGAGCGGACTGCCGGTGATCGGCGTGCATCATGCCTTCGGTGACTACCGGCGCGCACCTCGCCGCTGGTTCGTCAACGCCTTCAGGAATCGCCTGGCGCTGCTCGGTGTCTCCGACGCCATCCGCGACGATATTCGCAAGAAACTGCCAGACTGGCCGAACGGACGCATCGAAACCCTGCACAACCGGCTCGACGTCGCCGCCGCGCGGGCCGAGGTTGTGCCGCGCGAGCAGGCAAGGCAGGTCCTTGGTCTACCGCAGGACGCAATCATCGTCGGCAACGTCGGCCGACTGCATGCTGACAAGGACCAGGTCACGCTGCTTCGAGGCTTTTCCCGGGCGCTGCCGCAACTGCCGCAAGAAGTGCTGCTCGTCATCATTGGCAGCGGCCCGCTGCACGACCAGCTGCTGGCGCAGGCGGCGGAACTTGGCATCGCTGGCCGCGTCCGGTTTCTCGGGCAGGTGCCGCAGGCGCGCAGCCTTTTTGCCGCCTTCGACCTTTTCGTACTGAGTTCCGATCATGAGCCCTTCGGCATGGTATTGCTTGAGGCGATGGTCGCGGGTGTGCCGGTGATGGCTACCGACTGCGGCGGCGCGCCGGAAATCGTCAGGCGTGCCGGGCAGCTTTTCGCGCTGCGCGATGCCGACGGGCTGGCAAGCAGACTGAGCACATTCTTTGCCGATGTCGATGAGGTGCGTCGAAAAAATCTCTTGGACGAAGCGGGAAGCTGTCTCGCGGAAGATTTTTCTGACGAAGCAGCGCGGCGCCGATTCTTTGCGCTGCCAATGGTTCACGCCATCATGGGCAACGGGCAGTGAGCGTCAGGCGATGAACGACGCAATACTTCCACGGCCACTCACCCCTCCCGCGCTGCAGCGCAAGGCAAAGATTGCGCTGGTCGCGTTCAGTTCGCTGGGCGACGGGCTGGTCTATCTGATGATGGCCGAGAACCTGCGCAAGAATGGCTATGACGTCACGACCTACGGCAACATCGCGTATCAGATCCGCCACTGGCTGCCGCAACTTGATATTCGGCCCTACCCCGAGCCGGATAAGTTCGATGCGACTTTTGCCGCCTACGACCTTGTGATCATGAGTCCGCCGCAGTTTATCCGTGACCGGATGGACGAGGCGCGGACCGACGAGATGCGCAGGAAATGGCTGCTGATCTGCCAGAAATGCCCGTCAAGCTGGCATTACGACCACACCGAGCGGATGCGCAGCGAATGCGATGCAGATACATTTTCCGCACTGCGCGGACTGCTCGATTGCAGCGGATCGATCCGCTTCCGTGAGTTCACCGATGAAAGCGTCGTCGACATCACGCTCGAATACATGCGCCACAAGATGCATTTGCGCGAGGTCGACAAGCAGGTTGCGCTGACCCCACCCGTCGGCTTGCAGTACCGACGCCACCGTCAGCGCATCGTGGTTAGCCCGGATTCAGCCTGGGCGGAAAAAAAGAATTGGCCGCCGCGCGACTTCCTGCGTCTTTGCCATGCGCTCAAGGCGCGCGGCTATGATCCGAAGATCGTCGTTGCACCGGCTAATCACGCACGCTGGGCAAAGCGGGCCGGCAAGGTTTTCGAAACGCCGCAGTTTCCAGACATCGGTACACTGTCTGCTTACCTTTACGAATCCGGCGCCGTGATCGCCAACGATTCTGGGAATGGCCACCTCGCTTCCTTCCTCGGTGTTCCCGTCGTCACCATTTACCGCAAGCAGAACCCGAATTTTCACTGGCGTCCTGCCTGGGGTCCGGGTAAGGTCGTCTGCCCGCGACTGACGCTGCCCTGGATCAAGGGGCGTATATGGAAACCCTTCATCAGCCCGGCCGACATCATCGCTGCGCTGGAGACCCTGTCATGAACACGCTGCCCGAAAAAATCCTTATTCTCGATGGAATCGGCGGGGTGCCGCTCGGGCGCGAGATTTGCGACACTTTTGCCGCGCTCGGCAGCAAGGCGATTCACTTCGACTGTCTGCAGCAGCAACGTCGGCCGCTCTACTCGCTACGCTCGGTTTATGCCAAGGCGCAAAACAGACGCGCCGACCGTGACGGCTTCTGCTTTTTACCGAAGCTCGTTGAAAAGGAACTGCAGGCGCTGATTGCACAGGAACAGCCAAGCCATATTCTGGTTATCGGTTTTGCCTACAAGTTCTACGACCCGCTTTTCCTGCGCCGGATGGCTGATCAATATCAGGCCGGACTTTTCCTTTACGACACGGATAGCTGCAACCTCTATCCGAGGCGCAGGGAGTTTGTATTTTTTATCGAGAACGAGTTGCCGATTTATGATCGAATTTTCTCGTTCTCGCAGGTGACGACCCGGTTTTTCCGCGATACGCGCGGCTTGAATGTCGCCCACCTGCCTTTCGGCGCGCTGCCGCTTGAGGCCGTGCACGGCGATCCCTCCATCGACGCGCTCTTTGTCGGTAGTTGCGATCTGCGCCGGATCTTTTTGCTTGAAGGTATTCGCGAACAGGTAACGGTGCGCGGCAACCGCTGGCAGCGTAACTACCCACTGATTTCGACAGCGCTGCGCAGCCGCATCGTCGACCGGCCGGTATGGGGCGAAGCGCTGCACCGTCTTTTGGGCAGCGCAAAAATTGTTCTCAACATCACGCGCACCGATTTCTTCGGTGCCGAAACCGGCGTCAACCTGCGCATCTTCGAGGCGCTGGCCGGTGGCTCCTTTCTGTTGACCGACCATTGCGACGAGATTGCCGAGCTGTTCAAGGTCGGCGAAGAAATCGAAACTTACCGTTCTTCCGGCGAACTGGTGGAAAAGGTCGCGTATTACCTGAAGCATGATGACAAGCGACGGGCCATTGCGGAAAAAGGACACGCGGCATTCCTGCAGAAGCACACCTGGCAGGCCAGAATAAAACAGCAGCTGTTGCCACTACTGCAACGTGGATGAGACTTGCCAATGACTGATCAGCGCACCAACTGCAAAAATCTGCTGAGCGCTGCACGGCTGCCGGGCTGGCTAACGCCGGTTGTCAGCGCATTTATTGGCAGCTTGCTGCTCTCCCTGACCGCACGTCTGGGAAGCACACTCAACCGCGATGGCATGCTCTACGTGCGGACGTCGCAGGCCTTTCTTGAAGGTGGATTTGATGCCGCCAGGGAGTCGTTCAACTGGCCCTTTCTGCCGATCCTGATGGCCGTCGTAGCGAAAGTCACCGGCCTTGGCGCAGAAAACGCCGGGCACCTGCTTAATGCGCTGTTCATGGCTGGCGCTTGCGCGCTCATGGTCGCCTGCGTCAATCGCAAGCAACCGGAGGTGGCCTGGTCTGTCTGTCTGGTAACGCTTGCCCTTCCCGGGCTCAATGAATACCGCAACGAGTTGTTGCGGGAGTTTGGCTGCTGGTTCTTCATCATGCTCACCTTCTGGCTGGCCTTGCGCTGGTCGGAGCGGCCACGCTGGCTGACGGCGCTCGCTGTGCAGACCGCTCTGGTTGTCAGCGCCCTGTTTCGCCCGGAAGCACTGGCCCTGTTTCCTGCGCTGATCGGCTGGCAAGTGTTTGACGCACCACGCGAAGAAAAATGGCGAAGGCTGCTGATGCTTGGGGGACTCCCCGTTGTCGCCGGCACCCTGCTAATTGCGTTCTATCTCGGCGGCTTCCTGCCCAGCGGAAACCGGTTGGCCGGCGAATTCGCCAGGATTAACAACGCGCGTTTCGACGCCAAGGCGCAAGCGCTTGCCGCTGCCCTGATCGAATACGCACGCGGCCAGTCGCGAACGATCCTGTTGTTTGGTTCGCTTGCGCTTATTCCGATCAAGCTCATCCAGAAAATCGGACCGTTCATCATTCCGTTGGCGTTCCTGTTTTTCGCCAAACAATGCCGCCCCAGCCTGTCGCGCTACCCGCTTTTTGCCTGGGGCATTGCGGCCCATATGCTGGTCTTGATGGTTTTTGTCATCGATCTGCAGTTCCTCGCCGGACGTTATGTCGGTCTGGTCCTGTTGCTCGCTGCGCCGCTTGTGGGCATTGGTTTCTGGCTGATGCTCCAGCGTTATCCGCGCTGGCGTTACTTGTTCATCAGCTTCGCGGTGCTGGCCGGTCTCGCCAACGTCGTTTCGACCGGCCAGGCGAAGACGCATTACGTTCAGGCCGGAAATTGGCTGGCCGGAAATGCGACCGAGAGTTCCAGGGTTTATGTGGAAAGCGGTCGCTCCGCCTATTACGCGGGTTGGTACAAAATCAGACTTGAGGACCGCAATCGCCGGGAAAAATTGGCGGTCGAGATCAGCCAGGGCCAGTACGACCTTCTGGTCCTGGAAATATCCCGCAAGGACCCACCACTCGATGACTGGCTGGAACGCACCGGATTGCGGGTCGTGCAGCGCTTCGAACATCCCAGCAAGGATGCTGTAGTCATTGCCGCGCCCGCTGCCGGGCGGGCTGCAGACGGCAGTACGCCCGGTGACAAACCCGGCCAGGCAAAAGCCAACGAGCGTTGAGAAAAATCATGTCCGCACCGAGCCCTGTGACACTTCCGTTGGTCAGCATCGCCATACCCGCCTACAAGCACGCCGCCTTCATCGAGGAATGCCTGGCCTCGGTTTGCGCCCAGACCTACCCCGAGCTTGAGCTGGTGCTGATCGACGACGGCTCGCCGGATGAGACCTTCGCCATCGCGCAGCGTTATCTTGAAACGCACGGCAAACGCTTTCGCCGTATCGTTCTCGAACGTTGGGAGAACCGCGGCGTCAGCGCCAATTCGAATGCTTGCATTGAGGCCTGTCAGGGCGAATGGGTGCATTTGCTGGGGTCCGACGACGTGCTGCATCCGGAGAAAGTCGCCCGCATCCAGGCAAAGATTGCCGAATGGAATCTGCCCGATCTGGCGCTGGTGCATACGGATACCGGCACCATCGATGCGACCGGTGCGCCGCACGTCAGTCGCCACAAGGCAAGGCATGCAGCACCGGGGCCGGACCACGCTGCCTATCGCTGGCTATTCCATCGCAACCTGATCTCCAACCCGTCAATCGCCTTGCGTCGGGAAGCATTCCTTGCCATTGGCGGTTTTGACCCGACGTTGCCGCTGGAAGATATCGATTGTTGGCTGCGTTTATCCACTCGCTATGCCATTGCCCGCATACCGGAGGTGCTGGCCAACTATCGCAAGCACCCTGGCAACTCGCTGCGCCAGCGCCAGAAGATGCTTGGCGCCTTTTTCTGCACTTATGCCAAGTTCCTCGAAGCGAATCCGGCACTGATACCTGATCGCGAAGTGCGGCAACATTACCGGCGCTACCTGCGGCGTTTCTGGAACCGTATCCGCAACAAGCAGCCTGCGCGCCTGCCCATGGTTGCCGGCGCCATTTTGGGAAGTTATTTCAGGTCGCCACGACCGGCAGATTATCGTCGCTTCGGCAACATCCTGCTCGACAGCGTCAGCTGACTTACGCTCTCCGTAGCAGGAGTTAGCGCTTTGACCCTGAAAAGAGACGCTTCAGGGCTTTACGCCCGACGCGACGCTTGGCTGTCACCTTGATGTCGTAAGAAAGAAACGGCAGGCGGTGCCACCAGCGAAGTTTCTTGCCCAATGCCGCAAGATAAATCTGCAGAAATTTCTCGCGCCCCTCCCAGTGCAATTTGTTGCAAATGCGCGCCAGATCGGCAAAACGCTGACGCAGGCTTAAGGGCCCGCGAAAAACGTGAATCCGCCCGGTATCGATGAGGGAAAAAGCGAACCCGCCGTCTTCCTGCTTGCGCAGCAAAATATTCCCGCCCGACAGATCGCGGAAGAAAATGCCGCGGCCATGCATGGTCAATAAGTAGCGGCATAACTGCTGATAGGCATCCACTTCACTGACGCCCGCGAAGGCGGCGTCGCCCCGGGAAAAGGCTGAGACCAGCTCACGCGCCGAAAACTCGGCCGGCACATACTCGCAGATGTAGTAATTTCGGGTCAGGCTGCTGTCGCCGTGTTTTTCAAACCAGGCAACCGGTGGCGCTGCGTCGATGCCGCGACGCAGCAACTCGCAAGTACCGTTCCAGCTACGCAGCCCCTTGGCGGGCTTGAAGCGGTCAAGCAATTTCTTGTGCAAGTGCATTTTTACCGGCTGCTTGATGACCAGCTTGGCGCCCTCAGTGCGCGGGTCCGCCACTGTCCAGATTGCGTTGCGGGCATGGCGCAGCGTCGAATTGGCGGGTGGTGCGCCGATTCGCTCGGGATGAATCCGCTGCAGCAGCATGGCGGCCTCAGCCGCGTCGCGCGCCAGCAGCATCCCTTGCCAGGCGCCTTCGCGGAAGAAGAAATGTGTTCGGCCAGCCACATGCCGGTGAATGGCAACATCCTGCAAAGCAGAAGCGTCGGGGTTGATGACAACCTGCCGGGAAGCGGGCCAGCGCAGGTAGATCGGCGATTCCGTTGCCAGCGTCGGCGGCTCGCTCAGCAGCAAGCCGTCGCGGGAGTAGAACGCCGCTGCCTGCAAATCCTCGGTGGTGTGGATATCCTGCAAGGCTGCGGCCCGGCCGTTGCCTGTCCACGCCACGTGAATCAATTCCGACCCCGTGCGGAAGGCATGCACTTCGAGTTGTTCGGAAACGTTCAGACGCCCCTCGTAACGGCTGCCCGGAATCATCCCGGCAAAGGCCGTCAGCGCCAGCAAGGCCGGCCGCACGCGAAGGTCATCCGGCCCGCTGCGAATACCCGCATAGTGAGTGATGCGCTCAAGCGCCGGATACGGCAGCTTGCCTTCATCAATCAAGCCTTCACGATGGCAGATCAGCGGCCCCCACCAGGCACGCTCCAGCGCGCCGGAGGCGGCACACAGCACCATGTAGCGTGCCAGGTAGTCGGCTTGCTTCTCCTCGCTGTCCGGCAGCATGCGCTCGATGCGCGGCAGGGTCCAGAAGGCCGACGGGGAAAACAGTCGCGGTACGCCAAAATCAGCCCCGATGCGCGCCAGCAGGCGTGCCTTCTTGACCAGATTGAATTTGTGCAGTGCTGTCAGCCGGTGGCCGAGGATCTTGTGATCGTAGCGCTCGGGTTCGGTGCAGCGTTCCGAGAACAGGTTGTCGGTATGCAGATCCGGCAACTGGCCACGCTCGCGCAGCAGCGCAAGCAGGCCGACGTTCCATGGCGGCTCGAAATCGGTGACGCTCGGTCCGGCCAGCGTCAGCCCACGTGCGCGCACCTCGCGCCAGGCGATTTCCCATGCGCTGAGAAAGCCGGCAAGCGTGTAGCCTGCCCAGCGTTTGCGATTCGTCGTCGAGCCGATTTCGACAATTTCGACGCGGCAGCCAAATCGATCCAGAGTCGCCACGATGAATGCCTGCCACTCCTGGCGCGCCTCGTCGGACGTTTCCATCTTGCGCGCTTGCCCGAGAGGTTGCACCAGGTGCAGGGTGACCTGAAGCGATGCGTCACACAAACGCTCAAGCAGACGCCCGGCAGGCCGTTCGGCATCGCCGTAGGTAAAATCGAGCCGGACATGACGAATGCCCGATTCGCCCAAGCGGGCGAGCAGCCAGTCGTCGACCGCCGGATCCTCTGCGGCGGCGATGCCGACGCCGGCAAAGACCTCCGGGACGACATGACCGGCCGGCGGGCGGTGGCCGCCGTGAAAAGAAAATCCGCCACGCAGCAGATAGCCTGCCAGAGCGCCGGCGAAGCGGCGATGCGGGCGCGTTGCTCCGCTCATTGCGAGGCACCAGTGGCGAGGGGGCGGCCGTTAACGATTGCTTCGAAATCAAGCCAGCCTCGTTCGTCCTCCATGTCCTGCATGCGGCGCACGTTGCGGGTGCGCAGGTATTTGCCGAGCGCCCAGGGATGAATTCTCAGGTCGGCAAAGTCGATCAGTCCAAGTGGACCTTCCGGCGTGCACACGACATTGCCGAGGTGCAGTGAGCGGAAGTAAACGCCGTTGTCATGCAGACTGATGACGAAGCGGGTGAACGCTGTCTTCATTTCGCGTTCGCGCTCCGGCGACAGGCCGGAACGCATTAATTCGCGCAGCGTATTGCCGGCAAGCGGCGCGTAATGAACCGCATCACGCTTGATCGACGGGATGCGCAGGACTTCGATCACTTGCGGTACCGGGATGCCCAATTTTGCCAACCCTACGGCATTGTTGGCGAAGCGACGGGCGTAGGGAAAAAGCGCAGCCGAGGAGATCAGTCGCCGCCGACGGCGAAAGAGCTTGAGGATGGTCCCGTCAACGAGACGCAGTACTTTCTCGCCGTAGTGGTCGACTTCGAGTACCTTGGCGCCCTCGCGCAAGGCGAGGTAATCCTGCTGTTTCACTGTCTTCAAGGATTGGCTCGCCGGAAAAATCGCTAGTTTACCGTCTTGTGGGCCAATAAAGCATGCCGATAGTGGCATGCTAAACTCCGGCGTTCAGATTTCAGGCTCGCAAGTCGCATTAGAAAGCGCCCGCCCATGCAGCAAAACAGCCCCAAACCAGCTTCTTCACTGAAAATATATCTTCGATTGCTGGGCTATCTGCGCCCTTTCGTCGGACTTTTTGCCGTCAGTATTGTCGGCTACCTGATCTTCGCCTCATCGCAGCCGATGCTCGCTGCCGTGCTCAAGTATTTTGTCGACGGGCTCAGCGCACCCGTTTCGATCACCCATCACCCGTTACCGCTGATCGGCAACGTTCAACTGATGTATGGCGTACCCATACTGCTGGTGCTTATCATTGTCTGGCGCAGCGTAGGCTCGTTTCTCGGTAACTACTACCTGGCTCGCGTCTCGCTGGGGCTGATCCACCATCTGCGCCTCGATCTGTTCAATAGTTTGCTGCGCCTGCCGAACGCCTATTTCGACCAGAACAACTCCGGCCATCTGATTTCGCGCATCACCTACAACGTAACCATGGTCACCGGTGCGGCGACGGATGCTATCAAAGTGGTGATCCGCGAAGGACTGACCGTCGTATTCCTGTTCGGTTACCTGCTCTGGATGAACTGGAAGTTGACGGTAATCATGATCGCTATCCTGCCCATCATCGCCGTCATGGTGAGCAGCGTTAGCCGTAAGTTCCGCAAGCAAAGCAAGAAGATCCAGGCCTCGATGGGCGATCTGACGCATGTCGCCTCGGAAAGCATTCATGGTTATCGGGTTGTGCGCAGTTTCGGCGGCGAAAATTACGAAAAACTGCGCTTCCAAGCGGCAAGTGAAAGCAACAACGCCAAACAGTTGCGCATGGTAAAGACCGGCGCCACCTTCACTCCAGCACTGCAACTGGTGACTTTTTCGGCGATGGCGGTGATTCTCTTCCTCGTACTGTTTTTGCGCGGCGACGCCTCAGCCGGCGATCTCGTTGCCTATATCACGGCGGCCGGCATGTTGCCCAAACCAATTCGGCAGCTTTCCGAAGTCAGCGGAACGATCCAGAAGGGACTGGCTGGCGCTGAAAGCATTTTTGCCCAACTCGACGAAATTACCGAAAAAGATGCCGGTACTGTCGAGCACGACCGCGTGTCGGGGCGTCTGGAGATCCGCGATCTCGGTTTTCGTTACCCAGACAGTGAGCAGCTCGTTCTTGATGACGTGAATTTAACCGTTGAGCCGGGCCAGATGGTGGCCATTGTCGGCCGCTCCGGCAGCGGCAAGTCAACGTTGGCCAGCTTGATTCCGCGTTTCTATAATCATCAGGGCGGTCAGATCCTGATTGACGGCGTCGATGTCGAGGACTACACGCTGCGTAATCTTCGCCGGCATATCGCACTGGTCACCCAGCAGGTCGTGCTGTTTAACGACACGATTGCCGCCAACATCGCCTATGGCGATCTTGCCGAGTCACCTCGCGCAGACATCGAACGCGCTGCTGAAGCCGCATTCGCCAGCGAGTTCATCGACCGTCTGCCACTGGGTTTCGATACGCTGGTCGGCGAGAATGGCGTACTGCTCTCGGGCGGCCAGCGTCAACGTCTGGCCATCGCCCGCGCACTGCTCAAGGACGCACCGATTCTGATTCTCGATGAAGCGACCTCGGCGCTCGATACCGAGTCTGAGCGCCATATTCAGGCAGCCCTCGACGAGGTGATGAAAGGCCGTACGACGCTGGTTATCGCCCATCGACTGTCGACCATCGAAAAGGCCGACCTCATTGTGGTCATGGATCAGGGCCGCATTGTCGAGCGCGGCACGCATAAAGAGTTGCTCGCGGCCAATGGCCATTATTCACGGCTGCACGCAGTGCAGTTCGAAGAAGCGGAAGACGGGGGCAAAGATTCCGCCTGAGTTTATTCAGTCGAGTGGCAGATTTGCCCGAAACCAGCGGCCCAGCACCGAATCTTCCGGCCAGTTGCGCAGTAATCTCGTTTTGTCCCGCCGCCAGGCCTGACGATAGGCGGCTTCCGAGCGATGCTGCATGCAGGCGTCAAGATCGATCAGCCAGACTTTTCCCGCATGCCAGAGCAGATTCGTTGCCTTCAGGTCGCCGTGGCTGATGCGCAGGCGGTGCAGAGTGGCGAACAGTGCCGCGATGGCAGAACTTTCCGCCGCAGGCGGTTCGCAATCCGCTGGCAAGTGGTCGGCCAGGTTGTCGCCAGGGCAGTAATCGGTGATTAGCCAGGCCCTTCGGCGCAAAGGCCCGAGGCGCTCCTCGATCAGCGCCAGCGGCGTCGGCGTGGCGATCCCGAAGAGTTGCAGACGATGCGCCTCGCTCCATGAATGCCAGGCCCGGCTCGGGCGCCAAAGGCGCGACAAGGCGTGACCAACGTTCTTCAGGTTGTAGCGCTTGATGACTGCCTCAGCCAGCTCCAGTCCTTCCAGCCTCACCCGAGCCACCGTGCAGGTATTGCCCGACTTCAGCCGGATACCTGCTTCCAGCGCACGGTCCGGATCAGCCAGCAGGGGCGCTAGCCGCGTCGCTGATTTACGCAGCACCGCAGTAAAGCGCGCGGCACTTTGTTCGACCGCGAATAAAGTGCAGTCGCGCACGCACTTGCCGAGAAAATTCTTGAGCCGCCAGTCGCGTACCCGGTCGATTGCCGTCTGCAAGGCTGAATCGTCGAGGTCGCCAATGCCGTCAGCTGCTTTGTAAATCGCCAGCAGCGATGTCCGTGCAGTATCCCAGGCCGCCGGCAACTGTGCCAGCAACATACCCAGATTAGCTGTTGCATCCGTTGCTGTGAGCGGCCGCCCAAAGTCCTTTACCGAGTCGCCATCGATGATCAGCAGCCCTTCACCAGTACGCAAAAAATTTCCGAGATGCAGGTCCTCCTGCGTCAGACCTACCCGGTGCATTCGCGCCAGCATAGCCAGCGCGGGAGACAGCACCGCGACGGCGGCGGCATCACCGACCGGGCGACTGTTGACGCCAGCCCAGGCGGCAGCTAGCGACTCGGCGTCGGCATGGAAAACCGTGATCAGCGCCTGCCCGCCCCCGGCCAGCGCGGCTGCGCTCAACATTTCGGGAGTTGGCATGCCGGTGCGCCGCAAAGCCTCAATACCCGCACGCTCCTGCAGCCAGTGCCGCTCACTTTCCGCAGCGACAAAAACCTTGGCCAGAACACGCCGGCCAGCGAATTCAGCCTCGCCGACGATGCGCTTGCCGGGTAGTACGCGCAGCAGGTGCAACATCCGTAACTCCTGCCCATCGGCCAGCGGCAGTCGGAAAGGTACAGCGGGGTGTCGTCCAGCCGCTCGCAACCAGGCCGCATCGATCAGGGGTGCCGGCAACAGGGTTCCGGAAATTTCTGCGCTGCCGGTGGTCATGTTCATTCCCGGCCTTCGAAGAATTTGAGGATATGGCGAATGCGCTGCTTGTCGGCGATGGTGAGGTGCTTGTGACCGGCGTAGTCGAGATAGAAACGCAAACGTTGCGTGCGTGATAGCTGATACTTTCCGATCTTGTCCAGACAGGCGAGATCCTTGGCGATGCGATAGCGCAGCATCGGGCCAAACCAGTAGCCACCGCTCGGACAGTCGATCAGATGAACGGTTGGCAGCGCCCCGCTATCGACCAGCAGATTGCGCCATTTCAGATCATTGTGGGCGAAGCCGGCTTTATGCAAAGTGCGTGTGATGCCGGCGATCTGATGCAAGACATGCGTCACCCATCGATGATCGCGCAGGCGCGGATCGTTTTTGTTCGCCATGTTCGCGAGATCAACTGTGTCGGGGATTTCCTCGGTGATCAACGCGCCGCGCACGAAACTGCCGAAGCGGCGCTGCAGGCCGTAGCCGACCAGCGTTGCGGTCGGAATACCCCAAGCGCGAAAAGCCAGCAGGCTCTCCCATTCTGTTCTGACGCGCGGCGGGCCGATCAGGCCACGCAATCCAAACCAGCGACGGATGGCATTCTTGCCGTTGCCGATATAGCGTTTGACGTAGTAGCGTTTGCCATCAACCGCAACACGCAGAACG
>JBIJCY010000296.1:0-3942 GCA_044344385.1 Rhodocyclaceae bacterium
TGGACAGTGTCGCGGGGCGTATTACCAGCCCTACGTTCAGGCGCAGTTGGCAGCTTGAGAGGTTGTAAAAATGAAAAACTTACCGCAGAGGCGCAGAGGCGCAGAGAAAACGCAGAGAAGGGCATTAATACAGAAGGTTTTCTCTGCGATACCTCTGCGTCTCTGCGCCTCTGCGGTAGGTGTTGAAGTGTTTTTTCACAGACGTTGAGCGGAATCCTGGCAAGGCAGAGAGGGTAGAAGATGGAAGCCGTACAGACATCCGAGATCAAGTGGTGGAAGGCCAGTCGGCCGGCCGGGATGGCCGACTTTGGCGCGACGGTCGGTCTCACTATCGATGGCCAGAAGGTCGATGCGCCGGAAGGAGCGTCTGTGCTCAATGCGGCGACAGCGGCCGGCATCTATATCCCGGCGCTTTGTGCGCACCCCGATCTGCCGCCATCGGCACAACGCGGCTGCAAGGATGACGGCGGCTGCAATCTGTGCCTGATTGAAATTCAAGGCCGGCCCGGCCAGCACAAGGCCTGCTCGTTGCCGGTGACTGCCGGCATGGCAATCACGACGACCAGCGAGGCCAGCAAGAAAGCACGCCAGACGCATCTGGCAAAAACACTCGGTCCGCATCCGCACGTCTGCCTGACCTGCCCGCAGCGCGACGGTTGCTCGCGCACCCAGTGCTCGTATGGCAACCCGCCGGAGACGCGTTGCTGCTCGATTTTTTCGAGCTGCGAATTGCGCAAGGTGGCCGATTTCATTGGCATCCCGAACAGCACACCGCCCTACAAGCCGGTGCAGTTGCCGGTAATAAAAAATGAGCCATTTTTTGACCGTGACTACAATTTATGTATTGATTGCCGCCGTTGCCTGGTCGCTTGCAACGACGTGCGCGGTGTCGGCTGCCTTGAGGTCAAGGAAGTCGAAACGCCTCACGGTATTCGTCGCTACGTTGGAACGATCGCTGCAACACTGATCGAATCGGGCTGCACTTTCTGCCAGGCTTGCGTCACCGTCTGCCCGACCGGCGCATTGACCGACAGAACGCTCGATCCGGCGCGCCGCGAAGAATCGATGGTGCCGTGCAAATCGGCATGCCCGGCCGGTATCGATGTGCCGCGTTATGTGCAACTGGCGGCCGAAGGCAAATACGGCGAGGCGATTGCCGTTGTTCGCGAAAAACTACCCTTCCCCGGCATTCTTGGTCGCGCCTGTTTTGCCATGTGCGAATCGGCTTGCCGGCGCGGCGAACTTGACGATCCGCTATCGATCCGCTCGCTCAAGCGCATTGCCGCCGACAACGATACCGGACTCTGGCGCGAGCACGCCAAACAGCTGCCACCAAGCGGCAAGAAGGCCGCTGTGATCGGCGCCGGCCCGGCTGGTCTGACCGTCGCCTACTATCTTGCCAAGCAGGGTCATGGCGTGACGATTTTTGACGCCGAGCCGGCAGCCGGCGGCATGGCGCGCTACGGCATTCCGTCGTACCGCGTGCCGGGTCAGGTGATCGATCAGGAAGTCGCCGAAGTCGAAAAACTTGGCGTTGAGTTCCGTTACGGCAGCAAGGTCGAAAACCTCGATCCGCTGTTTGCCGAGGGTTACGGCGCGGTCTTTATCGGCATCGGCTGCCAGGGCGGCGACAAGCTCAGCATCCCCGGCGACGATCTGCCGGGCGTGGTCGATAGCCCGAGCTATTTGCATGCCGCAACCATGGGTCTGGTCAATACGCCGAACGGCATCCAGACCGGCAAGCACGTTGCGGTGATCGGCGGCGGTAACGTGGCGACCGACAACGCACGCACCTCACGCCGTTTTGGCGCCGACGTCGATATGGTCTATCGCCGCACGCGTGAAGAAATGCCGGCGCGACCCGAAGAATTCGACGGCTGTGTCGAGGAAGGCGTGAATATCCGCTATCTGCTGGCGCCGAAGAAAATCGAAGCGGGCCTCAACGGTTCGCGCCTGAAAATTACTTACGCAAAAATGGCGCTCGGCGAAGCCGATGATTCCGGTCGCCGTCGTCCGGTCGATACCGGCATTGAAGTCGAGGAGGGCGTCGATCTGGTGGTTGCCGCCGTCGGCCAGTACCCGAATCGCTTTGAAGGCTTTGCGGTAAACACCGACAAGAAAGGCCGTATCACGGTGCGCGAGGATTCGCTGCTCACCAGCCGGCCAAGTGTCTACGCCGGCGGTGACTGCGTGCTCGGGCCATCGACGCTGATCGAGTCGGTCGCACATGGCCGCATCGCCGCGATGGCGATGGACAAGCAGCTTGGCGGCGATGGCGATATTTCCGAAAAACTGCTGCGTGACGGCTGGGAAACTTCGCCTTGGATCGGTCGCGATGAAAGCTTCAATCAACGCCGCAAGTTCCACCCGATCATGCTGGCGCCGGAAAAGCGTACGGGTTGGGACGAAGTTGAAGCCGGATTTGACGACGCTACGGCACGTGCCGAAGCCTCACGCTGTTTCAAGTGCAATCTGGCGCCGAAGATTGCCGATGCGGTCCTGCCGCCGGAGTTGTGGCTGGAGTTCAATGCCGATGCGGTGGCAGCGGTATCGACCGAGGCCGGGGTCTTTCAGTTGCTTGACGCCGACAAGAACGTGCTGGTGATCAAGGGTGTCGAGAACCTGCGCGCCGGACTTAACGAACAACTGGAGCGCGACAGCGGTGCCAAGTATTTCGTTTTTGAAGAAGCCGCCATGTACACCTCGCGTGAAAGCCAGATGATCCAAGCCTACCTGCAACAGTACGGAAAAATGCCGGAAGGAGGCAGTTCCGATGATGATGATCTGTTCTAGGACGGCAGATATGGAGCCGATGATTGATTGCTGGTCGTCCCGTAACAACCATGCTGACCCGTCGCCGGTAGCAAAGCGTTGTTGCACCAATTGCGGCGCCGATTTCTGGCACATCCGCAGGAATGGCGAGGTGTTCTGCGCCGATTGTGACGAGCCTTCCACGCAGCATTTTCTGCCCGAAGACGATTGCCGAACCATGCCAACACCGACCAGGGAAAAGATATGACGCAATACCAATTCATCAAGTACGAAGTTGCCAACGGTCTGGCGACGCTGACCATCAATCGGCCGCCGTTCAATGTCCTCGATATTCCGACCATGGAGGAAATGAACGTCGCGCTCGACGGCTGTATGGCGGCCAGCGACGTGAAGCTGCTGATGATTACCGGCGCTGGCGAGAAGGCGTTTTCGGCCGGCGTTGAAGTCGCCGACCACACGCCCGACAAGGTCGATCGCATGATCGAGGTCTTTCACGGCATCTTCCGCCGTCTGCAGAAAATGCCGATGCCGACACTCGCTGCGGTCAATGGTGCAGCGCTCGGCGGCGGCATGGAAGTAGCGATCGCCTGTGACATGATCGTTGCGGCTGCTGGCGCCAAGTTCGGCCAGCCGGAAATCAAGCTTGCTGTTTTCCCGCCGATTGCTGCGGTGCTGTTGCCGCGTCTGGTATCGCCGGCGCGCGCCATGGAGTTGCTGCTGGGTGGCGAGAATATCGTTGCCGACGAGGCGTTGCGCATTGGTCTGGTCAATCGTGTCTTTGCCAAAGAGAGTTTTGCCGCCGATGTGCAGGGTTTCGTTGCGCCTTATCTCACCTTGAGCCGTGCCGCGCTGGTCAGCACACGCAAGGCAATTCGCGAGACCGCCGGCAAACCTTTCAACGCTGCGCTCGACACTGCTGAAAGCATTTACCTGAACGAGTTGATGGCGACCGAAGATGCAAAAGAAGGCCTCGCCGCCTTCCTCGAAAAACGTAAACCGGTGTGGCGCAACCAATAATCCGAATGGACATGAAAAAAGCTGTTCACCACGGCGAACACGGCGGGCACGGCGAAAAACAATGGCTGGCATTGTTTTTTGCGAATCAACCAGCGGCAGAGTAATGAATTGTTTGGAATATAGGTTTTTCGCTGTGCTCGCCGTGTCGCCGTG
>JBIJCY010000297.1:0-3940 GCA_044344385.1 Rhodocyclaceae bacterium
AATTTATTTCTCATTTTTTGAGCGCCTCAGGAGACAGCCAGAACATTGCCAGGGCGCAAAACGCGCCGATCAACCAACCGGCCAGAACATCACTCGGCCAATGCACTTGCAGATAAAGTCGCGAAATACCAACCAGCAGGGCCAATACCGTCAAAAGCCCGCCCAGGTAACGTAACTCCACCGGCAGCAATAGCGCCAAACCGAGTGCCATGGCCATAGCCTGAGCCGAATGGGCGCTCGGAAAGGCAGGATCCACCGGCATGCTGCCCAGCACTTCATACAGCCCGGGGCGGGCACGACCCGCCAGCCATTTCAGCCCGGTACACAACGCCGCACAAGTCAGCAGCATGCCTGCCAATCGCAGGCTCACTCCCCGCAGCGACGTTTGCGCCGTCTCCAACCAGCTACCGGCAATGAAGGCCACGGGCAAGAGAAGCCAAAGCGAACCCAGCCAGGTCAAACCCGAGAAAAAATAGTCCAGAAATGGCGTTCGCGCATGATGAAAGGCTGCGAGCACCGCTTGGTCAATGGCGGCAATCAAAGTGCAGCAATCTGGCGATAAGCACGCAACGCCGGCGACTCGGACTGCGCCTCAAAATCGACCGGCTCCTGCACTACGCCGCGCGTCGCTCCCGCTGCGTCAACACGCACGTCACTGCTGAAACTGACGCGATAGGACTGCTGTATTTCCGGGGTGTCAATGCGCTGATCCTGCGCCAGGCGACCCTGTCGCGTAACCGACTCACGCCATCCGGCACTGCGCAGCAAGGTCACCTGACTGGCAATGCCGGGCGGATTGTTCGTAATGATCATCAATGAAAACACTCCGATTGAGACATTTCAGCGTGAAATCCAGCCGGCACACGAATCGCCGGCTGCTTCAATCAAGCCGCTGTTCTAAAAACTTTCACCTGCGGTGGCAAGCGGCGGCTGCGTATCGTCGGGGCATGCGAAACCTCGTAGAGATCGATACCCCAAAGTTTCATCGCTTGCGAAACCAGCACTGCCTCACCACCGGCCAGGCGGCCATCGGCATTGACGATATCAAGCATCGCGCGCAGCACCTTCCTCTGCAGCAGGGGATCACGAATTTCATCCAGTAGTTCGTTAACTATCTCGGTTTCCAGCTCAAGGTGGCTTGACGGCATGCGGTGAGCGTAGGTCAGCATGTCTTCACAAAATTCATGAACCACCCGATCAAAACCGGCATGATCAAGTCCCAAACGGCCGACGATATCGTGCTGCTCAAGTGCTTTGAGCTCACTCAGATCGATGGCGCCATCGGCAAGCAAAGCAAGCGCAATGACGCGTGCAGTGGCTTCAGGGCTGTTGGGGCGGTAGTTGCGCATGGTGAGTCTCCTTGAGTATTGAACAATTGGTTCGAATGATTTTCGTTTTCCCCTTGTTAGCTGCTGCAGGGACAACTGCACTATGCGCGACGTTTGATATAAACTCCAATTAAACAAACTACGACAATTCATTTGCTTTAACTTATACATGCCAAGACGCCGGATTACCTTTCGCCAGCTTGAAACCTTTGCCGCAGTGGCCCGCCTGAGCAGCTTTACGAGGGCAGCAGAGACGCTGCATCTGACGCAGCCAGCGGTGTCGATCCAGATTCGCCAGTTGGTTGAAACGATCGGCATGCCGCTTTTTGAGCAGACGGGGCGGGAGATCGCGCTAACGGCGGCCGGTGAGGAATTGTTATCCACCGTACGCAACCTGGACGATGCGTGGAACCGCTTTGAATCGGCGATTGATGCGCTGAAAGGCATGAAGCGCGGCAAGCTGCGCGTTGCACTGGTCACCACGGCCAAGTATTTTCTGCCGCGCATGCTCGGCGCCTTCTGCCAGCGCTACCCCGACATCGATATCGAACTGGAAATCGCCAACCGCGAGAAAATCGTCGAGCGCCTACGCAGCAATCAGGACGATTTGTACATCATGTCCTACCCGCCCGAGGATGTGGAAATCATCAGCAATGCGTTTCTTGACAACGAATACGTGGTGCTGGCGCCCGCCACGCACTGGGGTGTCGGCAAAAAACTGGTGCTGCAGGATCTGGCGGGCGAAGCTTTTCTGCTGCGCGAAAACGGCTCGGGCTCGCGACACATCGTTGATCAACATATGCAGCGCAGCGGTGTCCAGCTGAAGGTACGCCTTTCGCTGGCCAGCAATGAAGCGATCCGTGAACTGGTGGCCAGCGGCATGGGGCTCTCCGTACTGTCACGCCATGCACTCAGCGATAATCCCGAAACCGAGGGACTGGCATTGCTGGACGTCGAGGGTTTCCCGCTCACCCAGCCGTGGAGTGTTGTTCACCTGCGCAGCAAGGTGCTTTCACTACCCGCGCAGGCTTTTCTCTATGAGCTGCTGCAGACCGGAGTCAATCGTCCGATCTCGGTGAAAAAGCCCGACAAATCATGAGTGCATTACCGGCTTTCCGGCTTGACAATCAAAGGCTTGGCGCGTAAATTTCCGCACCTGCCTGCCGCTTTTTCAGGTTCGCGCCGATTTGATCTCAACAGATTGCGGGCGCGTTAGAAATGCCGCTAAAGCGAGCCCGGAACAGGAAAACCCGTCGAGCTTTGCGCCGATGGGTTTTTTGCTTTACTCAGCAGCACATTATTCAAGGCAGACCATGCAAGCCGACCGCACAGCCGAACTGAAAACCCTACTCGAACAGCGCATCCTCATTCTTGATGGCGCGATGGGTACGATGATCCAGCGCCACGCGCTGAAAGAGGCCGACTATCGCGGCACACGCTTTGCCGCCCACGCGCATGACCTGAAGGGCAACAACGACCTGCTGCTGCTGACGCGGCCTGACGTCATTCGCGGCATTCATTGCGAGTATTTGGCGGCCGGCGCCGACATTGTCGAGACCAACACCTTCAACGCAACGGCGGTTTCGCAGGCGGATTACAAGCTTGAATCCATCGTCTATGAACTGAACGTGGCCGGCGCAAAACTGGCGCGTGAGGCGTGTGACGAGTTCACCGCAAAAGACCCGGCCAAACCGCGTTTCGTTGCCGGCGTACTCGGCCCCACATCGCGCACGGCATCGATCTCGCCTGATGTGAATGATCCCGGGTACCGCAACACCAGTTTCGACGAACTCGTTGAAACCTACAGCGAAGCGATTCGCGGTCTGGTTGATGGCGGCGCCGACATCCTGCTCGTCGAAACCATCTTTGACACGCTCAACGCCAAAGCCGCACTGTTCTCGATTGAACAGTTTTTCGAGAAAGCCGGCCGGCGCTGGCCGGTGATGATTTCAGGAACGATTACCGATGCTTCCGGCCGCACGTTGTCAGGGCAGACTGCCGAAGCCTTCTGGAATTCACTGAGTCACATCCGGCCGGTGTCATTCGGCCTGAACTGCGCCCTTGGCGCCGCCGAATTACGCCAGTACGTCGAGGAACTGTCACGCATCTGCGGCTGCTTTGTCTCGGCGCACCCGAACGCCGGCCTGCCCAATCCGCTGTCGCCGACCGGCTACGATGAGACCCCCGAACAACTCGCCGTCGAAGTCGTCGACTGGGCAAAGCATGGGTTCGTGAATATCGTCGGCGGCTGCTGCGGCACCTCGCCGGCGCACATTGCGGCGATTGCGCAGGGCGTTGCCGGCATTGCGCCGCGCGCCATTCCAGACGTTGAAAAGAAGCTGCGTCTGTCAGGCCTCGAACCGTTCAACGTCGGCAAGGAATCGCTCTTCGTCAACGTCGGCGAGCGCACCAATGTCACCGGCTCGAAGGCCTTTGCGCGGATGATTCTCGAAGGCCGCCTCGACGATGCCCTGGCGGTCGCCCGCCAGCAGGTCGAAAACGGCGCACAGGTCATCGACATCAATATGGACGAGGCGATGCTCGACTCGAAGGCGGCGATGGATCGCTTCCTCAAACTGATTGCCTCCGAACCCGACATCTCGCGCGTGCCG
>JBIJCY010000298.1:0-3931 GCA_044344385.1 Rhodocyclaceae bacterium
GCTCGGCATCGCCACGTACATATTCGGCGCCATCGCCACAGATCACGCGGAACAGCGGCCCATCCGGTGGAATCTCGAATTCGTCGCGTAGTGCGATGACTTCGTCGGAGAGTTCAATCGCCGTGAAGTCGGCGTCGGGCAGCTTGGCGCGGCAGTATTTGGCCAGCGAGCCGCCACCCAGGCCAATCATCGCGATGCGCTGCGGCTTCGGCTGCAAGAGCAGAAAGCCCATCATCGTCCGTGTGTAGTCGAGCAGCAGGCGTGTCGGCTCGGCCTTGCGCATGCGGCTCTGGATAGTCGGGAAGTTGAAGTGCAGCGACACCTCGCCGTCGTCTTCGTGGATCAGCGGGTTTTCTGTCACGGATGATTCTGCAGCCGGTTTCTTCATGGTGCGCATGATCTCAGCTTGCAGGGTATTTCTGGGCCACATGACGACGCTCAGCCCAACTCGTCACTGCTGCCAGCGTCATCGTTGATGAAATTGTCGACCGAACTGGTGTCGAATACGCCGCTGGTATCTGCGAGCTCTTCGCGGTGCGGCGTGCTGGCAGGCGCATCAGCATTGCTGCTCAGGCCATTCATGGCGCCCTGCGTTGCGGCGTGCGAACCCTGATTGCCCATCAGGTGACTGATCCCCTGAAAGAGAAAACCACCTGCAACGACGCCGGCCGCTGTTGTCGCGATATTGCCCAGCATGCCCGAACCCCACGCGCTGGGCGCGGGCGCAGCTGCTGCAGGAGTCGGTGAGGGCGCTGGCATTTGTGTTGCCGGATTGTTGCGTGCGGCGCCTGCGCTGCCCCAGGCATTGGGGTCAAGGAAGGCACTGTTGTTGCCCCTGGATTGCGCTTGCGGCAACTCGGCTTGCAAGCGTGTAATTTGAGTCTGGGCATCCTCCACCGCGTGGCCGAGGAGCATCGCGCGCTGGACGAGCAGATAGGCCGCGTCAGGCTGGCGCAGGCAGGCTTCGCGAATCAGCGCATCGGCTTCGCTGTCTTTTTGGGCGGCCTGCGTCCCTGTTAGTTGTTGAAGAAACCGGGTGAGTTGTTCGCGTTCCTGAGTGTTCATGGTGATCCTTTGTTTCGAAAGCAGCATCGTGAGCGTCAAAGTGCTGGCGTAGTGTAGTGCACTAGATGGCGTCTATATCGGACGTTTCAAGCGCTGTCGGTAATGCGTCGGCGCCATGCCGGTCCAACTGACGAAAGCGCGGTAAAACGCTGAGGGGTCGGCAAAGCCGAGGTCGCTGGCGATGCGCGACAGCGGTTGCCGCGTCTTGGCCAGCCGGTTGATCGCCAGATCGCGGCGCAGGGCGTCCTTGATCGCCTGAAAGCTCGATCCCTCCTCTTCCAGCCGGCGGTGCAGCGTGCGTGGCGAAAGATGCAATGTGCTGGCCACTTCGGCGAGCGGCTTGGCTTCGGGCAGTGCGTCGCGCAAACAATCGCGAACGCGCAGGACCATTTCGCGGTCGCGGCGGTAGAGCATGGTCAGCTTGCCTGGCGCGCCGACGAGAAATGTCTGCAGTGCCGCTTCGTCGCGACGGATCGGCAGATCGAGGAGGTTGGCGGCAAAGCGGGCGACGAGTTGCGTTGCGTCGAAGCGTGAATTCGCGGTGTAAATCAGCGCGTAGTCGTCGGCGTGTTCAGGGCGCGGGTAGGGAAAAGCCACCGCATCGAGCACGATGGCGCGGCCGACCAGCCAGGAGCTGAGTCCGTGCAGCAGGCGCAGCAGCCACTCGAAAGCGAAAACGCGGCCGGTGTCCAGCGCTCGCGATTCGCTGATCGTCAGGCGCGCTTCTCCCTGATCGCGTTCGAGCATGACGGTGAAGTCGGGCAGAACGATGCGCAAAAAGCGCGCCGCACGTTCGAGTGCTACGGCCAGTGTCGGCGCGGTGATCGCGCTGCGGCAGAGAAACTCGAAGCTGCCGCAGCGCATGGGCGCCGAGAACAGGCCAAAGCCTTCGTCGTCGAGTTCCTGGTTAATCAGGTTATACAGGGCGGCGTAACGTTCGACCGGAATGCGCGCTGCCGCATCGTCCAGCACGCCGGGTGTGATGCCGGCGCGCAGCAGTAACGGGGCTGCGGCGCGCCCGCTGCGCGGCAGGCCGGCGAGCATGCCCTGGACGAAACCGATGGCCACTGAAGCGCGCGGCCGGCTCGTGGCGATATTTTCAGTGTGCGGCATTGCGTTCTTGTAGCATCATGTATCTGCAGGATATTCCAGTTTGGCAATAATTACATGATTTGCGGCGTCGTGGGCAATGGCTTTATTGCCCCAAGCTTTCTACACTGGTCTTCTGGAAAGAATTTCTGATCTTTGTGGAGCGTGACCGCTATGACTGACCTTTCGATCGCCAAGAAACTCGTGCCGTACAAGCCTAAAAACAAGGTGCGTTTTGTGACGGCGGCCTCGCTCTTCGACGGGCACGATGCGTCGATCAATATCATGCGCCGCATTCTGCAATCGACCGGCGCCGAAGTCATTCATCTCGGTCACAACCGCTCGGTGCAGGAGATCGTCAATGCCGCGCTGCAGGAAGACGTGCAGGGCATCGCCATCACTTCGTATCAGGGTGGCCACGTGGAGTTCTTCAAGTACATGATCGACCTGCTCAAGGCGGGCGGCGGTGGGAACATCAAGGTTTTCGGCGGCGGCGGTGGCGTGATTGTGCCGAGCGAGATCAGGGAGCTGCACGACTATGGCGTGACGCGTATTTATGCGCCGGAAGATGGCCAGTCTATGGGCCTGCAGGGCATGATCAACGACCTCGTGGTGCAGGCCGATTTCGATCTCACGGCGCTCGCGCCGCAGCAGCCTGAGGACGTACTTGCCGCGCTGAAAGGCGGCGACCGCCGCGTGCTGGCTCAGATCATCACAGCGCTGGAGAACGGCGCTTATCCCGAGGCGCTGCGCAAGGAAATCATCAAGGCGGCAGCCGGCGTTGAAGTGCCGACACTGGGCATCACCGGCACCGGTGGCGCCGGCAAATCGTCGCTGACCGACGAACTGGTACGTCGCTTCCGTCTCGACCAAGGCGACAGCATCAAACTCGCAATCATCTCGATCGATCCGTCGCGCAAGCGTACCGGCGGCGCACTGCTCGGCGACCGCATCCGCATGAACGCCATCGAGCATCCGAACATCTACATGCGTTCGCTGGCCACCCGCGATACCGGCTCGGAAGTGTCCGCCGCCTTGCCCGAGGTGATCGCCGCGTGCAAGCTGGCCGGCTTCGATTTTGTCATCGTCGAAACATCAGGCATTGGTCAGGGCAATGCCGCCATCGTGCCGCTCGTCAATGCCTCGCTTTACGTCATGACGCCGGAATTTGGCGCCGCCTCGCAGCTGGAAAAGATCGACATGCTCGACTTCGCCGACTTCGTGGCAATCAACAAGTTTGACCGCAAGGGCGCCGACGATGCGCTGCGCGACGTGCGCAAACAGTACCAGCGCAATCGCGAAGCTTTCGCCACGCCGACTGAGCAAATGCCGGTGTTCGGCACGATGGCCGCACGCTTCAACGACGACGGCGTGACGGCGCTCTATCAGGCGATGCTGCCGAAGCTGCAGGAGTTCGGCCTCAAGCTCAAGGCGGGTAAATTACCCGTCGTTTCGGTGCGTTGTTCGTCTAACCAGCACGCCATCGTCCCGCCACAGCGCACGCGCTATCTGGCCGAAGTCGCCGAGGGCGTGCGCAGCTACCACGCGCACACCGCGCAGCAGGCGACCATCGCCCGCGAGCGCCAGTCGCTGCGCACCTCGAAAGCGTTGTTTGAAAGTTGCGGCAAGCCGGCGGGTGACTTCAGTGAATTGATCGAATGGAAGGATGGCCAACTCGACGGTAAAGCGAAGAAGCTGCTCGACCAGTGGCCGAAAACCGTTGAACTCTACGCGCAGGATGAATACGTAGTAAAAATCCGCGACAAGGAAATTCGCA
>JBIJCY010000322.1:0-3636 GCA_044344385.1 Rhodocyclaceae bacterium
CGACTTGCTGCTGATGACCAGCAAGAGTTGCAAGGCGTTGTCAGCATCCAGCCAATGCAATTGGCGATATTTCGAGCGCAGCGCTTGTCCGGTTTTCGGTAGGCCAACGCCTCTGCGCAGCGCGCCAAATGGCGTTCTATCGGTTTTTGTTGCCCGCAAGTCAATGAATACGCCACTCTTCGTGCAATCTTGTCGCGAAGTTTACGTCAGCACGCGTTTAGCGCGTCGGCGCGCAGGCTGCCTTGCATTTCTGCGCTCTCCGCACCGGCCTGGCGCCGGCGTCGTTCGATGAACAGGCTGCTGCCCGGCATTTTTTTGGCGTGCTTTTTGGCGCTGGCGGCGACGGCCGAGACGGCTTGATGCGAGTCGAAGTCGCCGGCGAAGACTTGCAGCGCGCCGATTGACAGTGTGGGGGCGGAATAGAAGACGGTTTCACCGCGTCTGTTTTCGCCAAGGTATTGGCCGTTGTGCAGATCCTCCGGCGGCAGGATGTGTGCGATGCCTTCGTCGAACAGCCGCAGGGCGCGGGCGCAGCGCGCCTCCCAGTCGGTGCTCTGGAAGAGGAGCATGAAGTCGTCGCCGCCGATGTGGCCGATGAAATCCGCATGGGGGTCGGCAATATCGCGCGCAATCTGTGCCACCAGCTGAATGATGTCGTCTCCCTTGCGGTAGCCGTATTTGTCGTTGAATGGCTTGAAGTGGTCTATGTTGAAATAGCAGGCCGAGAAAGCAATGTGCTGTTCAAGCAGCCGGTCGATGTGTTCGTTGATCGGTACGTTGCCGGGCAGGTGGTGAGCGGGTTGGCATAGCGGGCCGCCTGGATCTGCATTTCGGTAATCAACCCCATCAGGTCGTGCGCGCTGCCAACCCCCAGGTATTGCCCTTTGTCGGTAACGATGAAGCCGTCGTACAGGTGATGGTGCGCCGAGCGGCTGATCAGCAGGCCGGCTTCCTGAACGGTCGCGTCTTCATTGATGATGAGCGGTAGCGGGTCCATGAATTGCGCGCAGGGTTTCCGGCCATACAGCTCGCGGCGGAAACGCCTCTGCAAGCCGCCTTCCAAGGTGGCTCGCTACGCAGCGTACCGAATGGCGCTCTATCATGATCAGTCGGCTGAAAGCCAATGAATACGCCACTTTTGGCAAGGTAAATGCGTTAGATCGCCTATCCATGCGCCCCGCAGGAAGTACCCTTGGGGTGCGCCCCGCAGGAAGTACCCTTGGGGTGCGCCCCACAGGGCGCGAAGCCTGGCCTTGGGCCAAAGTACCCTTGGGGTGTGGCTTGCAGGCATACGGCAGGGCAGGGTTCGGTATCCTGCTCGTCGATGATGCCGCCGTAATGCGCACCGCGCTGCTCGCATGGGGCCGGTCAATCCGTCCTGAAATTCCCGACAAGCTTTCATCTGCCTGTAACACGCGGCGCTCAGCATGGGCTGCATGCCTACGGTCCGTTCGATTTTTCTCTCCGATATTCACCTTGGCACCCGTGCCTGTCAGGCCGACCGTCTGGTCGATTTCCTGCGTGAGTACGAGGCTGAAAATCTGTTTCTGATCGGCGATATCGTCGACTTTTGGTCGATGAGTCGCAGCATCCACTGGACACCGGCACAGAATACTTTTGTACAGAAGATCCTGCGCCGGGCGCGACGCGGTGAGCGGGTGGTGTTTATCCCCGGTAATCATGACGAGGCGCTGCGCGAGTACGTGGGTATTGCCTTTGGCGATATTGAAGTGGTGTCCGAATACGTGCATGAACTTGCCGACGGTCGCCGTTTTCTCCTCCTGCACGGCGACGAGTTTGACCAGATCACCCGCCATCACCGCTGGGTCGCGGTGCTCGGCGATGTCGGCTACAACCTGCTTGTCCGGCTCAACGGGGTGCTTTCCTGGGCACGTCGTCGCCTGGGCATCGCCGGTTACTGGTCGCTGGCCGGCTATGCCAAGCGACGCGTCAAGAAAGCGCTGCAGTTTGTCTTCGATTTTGAGGACTCGGCGATTCACAGCGCACGTCAGCGCGGCCTCGACGGCATCATCTGCGGACACATTCACTGCGCCGCGATTCGCCGGGTTGGCGAGTTGAGTTACGTCAATTGCGGTGACTGGGTCGACAGCTGCACGGCGATTGTTGAACACGACGATGGGTCGCTTGAACTGATCGCCTGGGGCAGTTCGGGCCAGATCGAAAGCGAGCCGGATATTCAGTTCGAAGTTACCCAGATTTCCCCACCACAAAGCAAGGAATCCGCATGCGTATCCTGATGGTTACGGACGTCTATTTTCCACGCATCAACGGCGTGTCCACGGCAATTCAGACGTATCGCGAGGCGCTTGCCGGCTTCGGCGTCGACGTCAGCGTGGTGGCGCCTGATTACGGCAGCGTGTGTCACGAGCCATGGGTCAGCCGTGTATCGGCGCGGCAGGTGCCGCGCGATCCGGAGGACCGGCTGGTGCGTTGGGGTGCCATGCGCTCGGCGGTGGATGCTGCCGTGGCGCGCGGTTGCGATCTGATCCACGTGCAAACGCCATTTTTGGCGCATTACGCCGGGCACGGTGCAGCCCGGCGTGCCGGGTTGCCGGTAATCGCTACCTATCACACCTTGTTCGAAGAGTATCTGCACCACTATGCTCCCTTCGTTCCATCCGGCTGGCTGCGCAGCATGGCGCGCCGCTTCTCGCGTTCGCAGTGCAATGCGCTCAATGCGGTGATCGTTCCTTCGCAGGCGATTCATCAGCGGCTATCCGACTATGGCGTCACGTCGCCACTGCACATCCTGCCGACCGGCATTCCGGTGGGTCGTTTTTCGGGCGACGGGCGCGCTGCATTTCGCAGCCGTCATGGCATTGATCAGGCACGGCCGGTGGCGCTCTATGTCGGCCGTGTTGCGCATGAAAAAAATATCGAGTTTTTGCTGGATATGGTGGCGCTGGCACGCGAATCGCTGCCCGACATATTGCTGCTGATTGCCGGGGAGGGCCCGGCGCTGACGGCCTTGCGCGACTCGGTGGCCAGCCGTGGCTTGAGCGCCAACGTGCAGTTTCTTGGCTACCTCGATCGTCGTGCCGAATTGCCCGACTGCTACGCCGCTGCTGATGTTTTTGCCTTCGCCTCGCGTACCGAAACGCAAGGCCTGGTCCTGCTCGAAGCGATGGCCGCCGGGCTGCCGGTGGTTGCGTTGGCAGAAATGGGGACGATCGATATCCTCGGCGCGCGACGCGGCGCAATGGTGCCGGAAGACAACCCGGCCGCCTTTGCGCTGGAGGTGGTCGACGTTCTGCGCAACGAGGATTTGCGCGCGTGTCTGGCGCGCGAGGGGCGCGCTTACGCGAACGAATGGTCAGATCAAACGCTGGCCGGGCGAATGGCCGATCTCTACCGGAGCATTCATCAGACGCAGCAGAGCGCGGCATGAATCCATGAACTCGCACATGAACGAAAGCCCGTACAAGGGAAAAACCGGCCTGCGCCGGGTGTGGAATGCCTTCCACTATTCGCTTTCCGGCATGCGCGCCGCTTATGCGTGCGAAGACGCGTTTCGGCAGGAGGTTCTGCTGGCGATCCTGCTGATCCCGCTGGCGCTCTACCTGCCGGTCAGCGGCATCGCGCGGGCGTTAATGATTTCCAGTGTTCTGCTGGTGC
>JBIJCY010000299.1:0-3916 GCA_044344385.1 Rhodocyclaceae bacterium
AGGCAAGCTTGACGAAGATCGCCTTGAACGAAAAGCCGAGCGCGGCGAGGAGGGCAAATGCCACACCAAGTCGTTCAGCGGGCCAGTGTTTCCATGGCATGTTGTGTCGGCAATCAAAAGAAGTGTGCGTAAAAAACGAAGGCTTTGGCCGGCGGGGGTTTCTGCAATTCGGCTAGTGGCTCAATATTGAAGCTGCGCGGCGCTGAAAACAATTGCTATTATCGGAAACGTTCATTCGTCTATAACGAACGTTATATGGAATACCGATGCGCTATGACCTGACCGACCTGCGCCTCTTTGTCGCCCTCGCCGAAGAGCGCAACCTGACGCGCGGGGCGGCGCGCACCCATTTGGCACCGTCCTCTGCCAGTCATCGTTTGCGCTTACTTGAACAAGAGCTGGGAGCGCCCCTCTTCGAACGTCACGCACGCGGCCTGACGCTGACACGTGCCGGCGACGCGTTACTGCGCAACGCACGGCAGGTATTCGCGCAGATCGAACAGATGCACGCCGACCTTTCGCCGTATGCCGAGGGCGTGCGCGGCCACGTCAGCCTGTGGGCCAACACGCATGCCACGCACACTTTTCTGCCGGACGATCTGGCCGGCTTTCTGAAGCAGTATCCGCAGGTCAGCGTCAGCCTGGAAGAACGCACCAGTCCCGAGATTGCGCTCGCTGTAGCGAGTGGCGAAATTGAGATCGGCGTGCTGGCCGAGACCGGGCGTGTTGGCGGTGTCGAGATGATTCCTTACCGGCGTGACCGGTTGGTACTCATTGTGCCGGGTGGCCACGCGCTCGCCGCAAGTGCGCGGTTGCATTTCGCTGAAGTGCTCGACTATCCGTTTGTGATGCTGCACGCCGGGTCGGCGATTCATACTTTTACAATGAACGAGGCCGCTGCGTTAGGTCGTCACCTCGATGTGCGCATACAGGTGCGCAGCTTCGAGGCCGTCTGCCGCATGGTTGGTGCGGGTGTCGGCATTGGTTTGGTGCCGCGCAGCGCAGTGCCCGGCACTGGGTTGCGCGAACCGCCGGTGGTCGTCGAAATGGACGAAGCGTGGGCGCAACGCGACTTGCAGGTTTGTGTGCGTCAGGGCGGCGTGCTTTCCGGTTTTGCGGCCGCTCTGGTAGAAAATTTGCAACAGAGTGGGCTTAAGGCCCGTAATCAATAGCTTGCATTCATTGCACAGCCGGGGGGTAGTGACGAATCGGCTATAATTGCGGGCGAATCAGGTTTCGATTCTTTGCCATTGCGATCAGTCCGTTGCAGCGCAGAGGGGCTTTTTGCAAGCCTAAAAAATTGCCACGGTACAACGTTCCACGTCACCACTTTTACGAGCTACACAATGCCGAAATATGCCTACCGCAACAGGCTGTCTGTCGTTGTTCCCGTCAAGAACGAAGAGGATAACGTAGAGCCGCTGGTGCGCGAGATTTCTGCGGCCTTGTCGGGCAATGCCGAGTTCGAGATCATCTATATCAACGATGGCAGTACCGATGGCACACAAGCTGTTCTTGAGGCGTTGAAGCGTGAATTTCCCATGTTGCGAGTGATTGTTCATCGCGACTCCTGCGGGCAAAGTCAGGCGGTGACCAGCGGTGTTCGTGCCGCGCGTTTTGAGTGGATCGCGACGCTCGATGGTGACGGGCAGAACGATCCGGCCGATATTCCGGCCCTGCTCGCTAAACTTGCCGACCCGGTGCAACCCGCCAACCTGGAAATGCTCGCCGGGTGGCGTGCGCGGCGGAACGATACCTTGTTGCGCCGCCTGTCGTCGAAAGTCGCCAACGGCGTGCGTTCGCGCATGCTCAAGGACAATACGCCGGATACCGGTTGTGGCCTTAAGGTCTTTGCCCGCGAAACCTTTTTGCAACTGCCGAATTTTGATCACATCCACCGTTTTTTACCGGCGCTGGTGATGCGCGGTGGCGGGGCCGTCGTTTCGGTGGCGGTTAACCACCGTTCGCGTGAGCGCGGCATCTCGAAATACGGCCTGCATAACCGGCTTTGGGTCGGCATTGTTGACCTGTTTGGCGTTGCCTGGCTGCAGCGCCGGATTCGTCTGCCCGTGATCGAGCCCGGCTCCGATCTTTGATGAACGCCAGAGTTCTGCTTAAAGGCTTGGGGCTGATTCTCAGTCTCGCCCTGTTTGCGTATCTGTTCAATGCCAGCGACCTCGGCAACAGTGTGAACGAAGCGTGGATCGACGCCCGCATTCGTGATCACGGCGTCGAGGGTGAGTTGCTCTTTCTGATGATGGGGGCCATTTTTACCGCTGTCGGCTTGCCGCGTCAGATCATCGCCTTTCTCGCCGGCTATGCCTTTGACCTCCTCCTCGGAACTTTGCTCGGCGCGCTGGCCGCCCTGCTCGGCTGCGTGATTACTTTTGCCTATGCGCGACTGTTCGGTAAGGGGCTATTACAGGCGCGTCTGGGCGCACGGGCGAAACGTTTTGATCTGTTCGTCCATGATCATCCCTTTTCGATGACTTTGTTGATTCGTTTGCTGCCGGTGGGCAGCAATGTGTTGACCAACCTTGCAGCCGGCATTTCGAGCATTCGCCCGAAGGCTTTTTTCTCCGGAAGCCTTGTTGGCTACCTGCCGCAAACGGTCGTTTTTGCGCTGATTGGTAGTGGCGTGGATATTGCGCCAGGCCTGAAGCTGGCGGGATCGGTTTCCTTGTTTCTGATTTCCGGGGCCCTTGGTGTTTATATGTATCGTCGGCACCGCCATGGATTGAGTATCGATGACGAGGTGGATGCCGCGCTCGGTGAGACGGAGCAGCCATGAGTATTGACGGAATGACCGATTTGCGCGCTGACCGCGGGATGTTGCCAATCGCCCTGCTCATCCTGGCCATCCTGACCGGCGCCGCCATCTTTTCCCGGCCGATGACGCCGATCGACGAGACGCGCTATATCAGTGTGGCCTGGGAAATGTGGTTGCGTGGCGACTTTCTGGTGCCGTTCAAGAATGGCGCGCCATACAGCCACAAGCCACCGCTGATGATCTGGATGTTCCAGGCCGGTTGGGCTGTTTTTGGCGTCAACGAATGGTGGCCGCGTCTGGTTTCCCCGCTCTTTTCCGCCGGTGGCCTGGTCCTGACGATGTTGCTGGCCAGGCGGCTGTGGCCAGGCCATGCCGGCCTTGGCGGGCAGTCGGTGGTGGTTCTTGCCAGTTGCCTGTTGTGGACGATTTTTTCCACCTCGGCCATGTTCGATGTTCTCCTCGCCTTCTTTACCCTGATGGGCATGCACGGTACCTTGCTGGCGGCCGACGGAAAAACCAGTCGCGGTTTTGCTCTGGTCGGACTGGCGATTGGGCTGGGCGTGCTGGCCAAGGGGCCGGTCATTTTGCTGCACATCCTGCCAGTTGCCATCCTTGCCCCGTGGTGGAATCGCGGCAATCCGAACCTGCGCTGGGCGCGCTGGTTTGGCGGCATTCTGCTGGCCGTCCTGCTGGGTGTTGCCATTGCCTTGGTCTGGGCGATTCCTGCCGGCATGTCCGGCGGTGAAGAATACCGTCGCGCCATTTTCTGGGGGCAGACGGCTGATCGCATGGTCCAGTCTTTTGCTCACCGTCGACCGCTGTGGTGGTATCTGCCCTTGTTGCCGGTGATGTTCTTCCCCTGGTTTGTCTGGCCCGGATTGTGGCGTTCGCTGTTGCAGTTTGGCAGGGAAGGGCTGGATCGGGGCGGGCGATTCTGCCTGGCCTGGATGCTGCCGGTGTTGATTGCGTTTTCTTTCATCAGCGGAAAACAGCCGCATTATCTGGTCCCTGTGTTTCCAGCATTTGCGCTATTGGTCGCGCGCGTCACCAGCAATCGCGCCTGCGGACGCGGGTTTTGGCTGCCGTCTCTTCTTGTCTTGGCTGTTGGCGGTGCGCTGCTGGCACTGGGCGCCGCCTGGTTCAAGG
>JBIJCY010000300.1:0-3914 GCA_044344385.1 Rhodocyclaceae bacterium
CCGGCCTGCCCTTTCTGGCCTGCCTGAACAGCGAAGAAAAAGACCGGCTGCGCACGCTCTGCGAAGGGTTTCTCGCGGAAAAGGAATTCAGCGCGGCCGGAGGGCTTGAAATCACCGACGCCATGTGCGTCTCGATTGCCGCACAGGGCTGCCTGCCAATTCTCAACCTCGGTCTCGACACGTATCGCGGCTGGGTCGGCATCATTGTCTACCCTGACGAATTTGTCATCCCGCGCAGTGTTGAAGACGAATTTGGCGTCGTACACGAGTACACGGATGTCGCTTCGGGCGAAGCCTGGGAAGGCGGCCCGCTGCTCATATCATGGCGCGATGCGCAGATGGCCGGCGACGGCTACAACGTGGTGATTCACGAATTCGCGCACAAGCTCGACATGCTGAACGGGCCGCCGGACGGTATCCCGCCGCTGCCCGCAGGAATCTCCCAAAAAAACTGGGAAGACACCCTGCTCGCTGCCTACGATGATTTCTGCGCGCTCGTTGACGAAGCAGAACAACTCAATGAAGACACGCTGCTCGACTCCTACGCCGCCGAAAACCCTGGTGAATTCTTCGCCGTCATGAGCGAAGCATTTTTTGAAACACCACAAATCCTGCGTGAGGAATACCCTGCGCTCTATGAAAAGCTTTCCGCGTTCTACCGGCAGGACCCCACCGCACGCCTTAGCGCCACCCGTCCTGACAGTGAAGCGGACCCTGATACTGGTGATTGAAATCAAACCATTTGCCGTCCACGCGACGGCCAAGATGTTAAAATTCAACCCCGCCTAACGTCCGACTACTGGAAAATAATGCCGACCAGCACCTCTGCCGACAACAAGAAAAAACCAGTCGAACTCGGCTTGCTGCCCGAACTCGTCGGCTACCAACTGCGCATGGCGCAGATTGCGTTATTCAAGGATTTTGCCAGCGGACTCGACGAACACGATGTCAGCCCGGGGCTCTTTGGCGTGCTCGTCATCATCGAATCAAACCCTGACCTCAAGCAAACCGAACTCGCCCGTGCAACGCATCTGGATCGCTCAACGATCGTTTCAGTGATCGACAACCTGGAGCGTCGTGGCCTGGTCGAACGTCGCTCGGCACTCAATGACCGTCGATCAAATGCACTACATCTGACCAATGAAGGCGTCGCCCTGCTGCGCAAGCTCAAGCGTCAGGTCAATCTGCACGAGAAGCGACTGCTCTCCAACTTCAGCGATACTGAACGCGAACACTTTCTGCTGCTTCTGCAAAAAGTTTTTCCAGAACACCGCTAAGCACCTCCCCGCCGCACCTGCGTCTATCCCAAAAAAACCAAAAATATCGCTTGAGTTGTTTGGCATCAAACAATTAAAGCGATTCAGCCGATGTCATGCGAACATTTCTTGGCGGACGCGGCGCAAACATGGTGCTGCTCTACAACCTCCTGCAGGAAGAAAAAGACGCTCTCGACCCGGAAGTTCCGCTGATGTTTGGCGTCGGCATCATGCCGGCTACGCATTTTTCGGCGACATGATTTGGGCGGCGTTCTACCGGATATTTGATCTACTGCCGAACATGAAGGACGCGATGCTGTATTCGATGCAAAGCTACACCACGCTAGGCAGCAGCATCGCTATACAGGGTAGCTGGGCGGGCTTCGGTGACTTCGAGGCGACTACCGGCATGCTGATTCGGCTGGTCAACGGCCATCCTTGCTGCGGTAGCGCAGAAGTTCTATTCGATCGACGACTAACCAGGCCAAGGCTGAGCCAACCCTGATTGGCAGGCTCAGCCTGTACACATGGCGTATCGGGCCGGTGTGCAGCCCGATACATGATCGCCCGTATCCGTTTAGCGAGGAACGACCCGTGAGTTCTCGCCGCTACCTTCGATAGTCACCTTCTGGCCTTGGTTCAGATACGGATTGACCGGCTGGGTCACCGAAACCAGGACACCGCTTGTTGTACGGACAACGATCTGCTGGCCCTGAACAGGCTGTTCATTTTTCTTCTGGATTTCGTTACCAACATAGGCGCCACCAACGGTTCCGAGAACCATGGCGACGTCGCGGCCGTTACCGCCCCCGATCAGGCTGCCAATACCCAGCCCGACAAGACCCCCAACAACAGCGCCAACACCTGTGTGTTGATTGCTCTGTATTTGAATAGGCGTGATCTGTTCGATAATCCCTGAACGGATGTCTGCGTCACTCGTGTTATAGCCTTGAGTAGCACAGGCGCTGAGGGTCAAGGCCAACACGAAGGCTGCCGAACGGGATGCGATTTTTCGGAACATAAAATTATCCAGTACAGGTTGTGAAAAATAGAAAAGCAGGCAATTCCATCGTCAAACGCTCGGTTCATCCTGCGGATTGGAAAGCCTGTCGCCGACCAGTTCAATCTTCAGCGGTCTGGTCGAATCGAGATGCACATCGCGCTGCGGGTAGGCGATGACGATGCCATTCTTGCTCATCGATTTCTCGATAATGAAGCGCAAATCACTGGCGACCCTCGCACCACTGACGTTTCCACCAATGGCCACCCAGTAGTAAAGACCGAAGTTCAGCGCGTCCGCCCCGAAGTCCTCAAGCAGTACCTCGGGCTCGGGCTCCTTGAGCACCAGCTTGTGACGCTCGGTGCATTCAGTCAGCAGACGAGCCACTTCCCGGACATCCGAACCATAGGCCACGCCAATCGCAATCTTGAAACGTACTCTCGGGTTTTCAAGAACCCAGTTGGTCACGTTCTGTTCGACGAAGGTGCTGTTGGGAATCAGCGTATCGATGCCATCCACGCTACGAATGATCGACGAGCGGATACCGATTTCGGTAACCGCACCCCGCAGGCCGCCGACTTCAATCAGGTCGCCCGTCTGAAACGGTCGCTCGAAAAGCAACATCAGACCGCTGATGAGGTTTTTCATTATATTCTGCATGCCAAAGCCGATACCGATGGCAATGGCACCGCCGAGGAAGGCAAAAATGGTGAGCGGAATATTCACCCAGGTCAGTACCGAGACCAGCAGGATGACGAGGCTGAGCGCCAGTATCCATTTGCGCAGGATACGCGCACGCATGGCATCGTAGCCCCTGCGGGTTACCAGCATGCGCTCGGCGAGGCGGCCCAGCCACAGCGCAAGCAGCACGCCGAAGGAAAAGATAAGAATAGCGCGCACAACCTTACCGATTGTCACGCTACTGACCCCGGTGACCTTGCGGCCATCAACGTCGATTGTCTGTTCAGCCGTAAACAGTTCGTAATTCCAGAAACTCATGAGCACATCTTTGCTGCTGACGGCAGTCACTGCCAGACGATCCGCCAGGCCGAGTTCTGACTTACCCGCACCCAGATCGTCGCCAAGTCGTGCAACAATCCATTGCGCAGACGACACAATCGCAAGTGCTTCCTCGAACAGCTGTTCGCGATCAAGCTGGACGGCCAGTTGCCCGGAAATTGTCGTCAGTTGTGCCTGCTCAAGCGCCCCTTGCGAACGATCCTTCAAGCCGGCAACATCAGCGGAGACACGGCTCAGGTGCTGGTCAAAATACCGCGCGAACATGGCAAGTTCGCCCACACGCTTCTTGTAAATTTGCGTTGCTTCACTAACGAACTCCGGGGTGTGCGCTTGCCGAAAACGGTAACGATAGCTCCAGGCAGAAGACTTGATTTCCAGGATGGATGGAAGTGTCCGGAACGACAAAATCAGTCCCTCGTTGACTTTGCTCTGAAGCTGAGCAATCCCGGCAGCATCCTGATACGGGCGAATTCTCTCCTTGATTACCGCGACGTCGGCGCCCCGACCCAGTTCCTCTGCTGTAATTTCGGCGATCTTCTGGTTCAGGCTTTCCAGTTCAAGCGATGCCTTTTTTCCGGCCTCCATAATGAGGCTGACCAAACGTTCGATGCGGCTCCGCTCGTTGGCCAGACTTTCCT
>JBIJCY010000302.1:0-3910 GCA_044344385.1 Rhodocyclaceae bacterium
CGCAAGGCTGATGCCGGCGCGCTTTTCATCGGCGCTCATGGCGTCTGGACTGGGAAGTGACATTAGGTTTGCTGCAGGACTGCGGAATTGCGTATATTAACAGGTTGCCCCTGCCTTCAGATCAGCCCCCAATGGACGAAATCAACATAATAAGAATTCGCGGTGCGCGGACGCACAACCTGAAGAACATCAATCTCGACCTGCCACGCAACCGGCTGATCGTCATTACCGGACTCTCCGGATCAGGAAAATCCTCACTTGCCTTCGATACGCTGTACGCCGAAGGGCAGCGCCGCTACGTCGAGTCGCTGTCGGCCTACGCGCGCCAGTTCCTGCAGCGCATGGAAAAACCCGACGTCGACCTGATCGAAGGCCTGTCACCCGCAATCTCGATCGAACAGAAGGCGACCAGCCACAATCCGCGCTCGACGGTCGGCACCGTTACCGAGATTCATGATTACCTGCGGCTGCTCTTCGCCCGCGCGGGCACGCCGTTCTGCCCCGAGCACCAACAGCCGCTGGCAGCGCAAACGGTTTCGCAGATGGTCGATCACGTCCTCGCCCTGCCCGACGAAACAAAGTTGATGATCCTTGCGCCGGTCGTTGCCAATCGCAAGGGCGAGCAGATGGACCTTTTCGCCGAGTTGCGTGCACAGGGTTTTGCCCGGTTGCGCGTCAACGGCAAGGTTTATGAAATCGACGCCCTGCCAAAACTGGCAAAAACACACAAACACACCATCGACGTGGTTGTTGATCGGCTAAAAATCCGTGATGACATGCGCCAGCGCCTTGCCGAATCGTTCGAGACCGCCTTGCGCCATGCCGATGGCCGGGCGATTGCCTACGAGATGGACAGCGAAAAAGAGCATCTTTTCTCGGCAAAATTCGCCTGCCCGGTCTGCTCCTACTCGCTGCAGGAACTTGAGCCGCGCCTTTTTTCGTTCAACAACCCGATGGGTGCCTGTCCGACCTGCGACGGCCTCGGCGTTATCCAGTTTTTCGACCAGAAACGCATCGTCGCGCAGCCGGCGCTCTCGCTGGCCGCCGGCGCGATTCGCGGATGGGACAAGCGCAATACCTTCTACTTCCAGATGCTCGGCTCGCTCGCCGCGCACTACGGCTTCGATATCGAAACGCCGTTCAACGAACTGCCCGAGAAGATTCAAAACATCGTGCTCTATGGTTCAGGGCGCGAAGAACTGCCGTTCAACTATCTCAACGAACGCGGCAAATTGACGGTGAGCGAACACGCCTTTGAAGGCATCATCGTCAACCTCGAACGCCGCTACAAAGAAACCGACTCGTACGCGGTACGCGAAGAGTTGTCCAAACTGATCAGCAACAAGACCTGCCCTGCCTGCGCCGGCACGCGCCTGCGCGAAGAGGCGCGCAACGTGCGCATGGGATCGGAAGCCAGCGCACTGACGCTACACGAGATCAGCCACCTGCCACTCGGCGATGCGCGCGACTATTTCTTTGCGCTGCAACTCTTTGGTCAAAAGGCGCAGGTTGCCGAAAAAGTCCTCAAGGAAATCACCAGCCGTCTGCAGTTCCTGATCAACGTCGGCCTCGACTACCTGTCGCTCGACCGTTCGGCAGAAACGCTCTCCGGCGGCGAGGCGCAACGCATCCGCCTGGCTTCGCAGATCGGCTCGGGACTGACCGGCGTCATGTACGTGCTCGACGAACCCTCTATCGGCCTGCACCAGCGCGACAATGAACGCCTGCTGCAAACGCTCAGGCAGTTGCGCGACATCGGCAACACGGTGATCGTTGTCGAGCACGACGAAGAGGCCATCCGCAGCGCCGATTATGTCGTCGACATCGGCCCCGGCGCCGGCGTGCACGGCGGTGAAATCGTTGCCGAAGGAACGCCAGAATCCGTCGCTGCTAATCCACACTCGATGACCGGCGACTATCTCTCCGGCCGACGCCGCATTGAGATCCCCGGCAAAGCACGCAAACCCGACCCCGAACGCATGCTGCAAGTGATCGGTGCGCGCGGCAACAACCTGAAGAACGTCACGCTGAACCTGCCGGTTGGTCTGCTCACCTGCATCACCGGCGTTTCGGGTTCGGGCAAATCAACGCTGATCAACGACACGCTCTACACCGCAGCGGCCCACCATCTCTACGGATCAACCAACGAACCGGCCGAGCACGACGAAATCATCGGCCTCGACCACTTCGACAAGGTGATCAGCGTCGACCAGAGCCCGATCGGCCGCACACCGCGCTCCAATCCGGCAACCTACACCGGCCTGCTGACACCAATTCGCGAGTTGTTCGCCGGCGTCCCCGAAGCCCGTGCGCGTGGCTACGGCCCCGGCCGCTTCTCGTTCAACGTCAAGGGCGGACGCTGCGAGGCATGCCAGGGCGACGGCGTAATCAAGGTCGAGATGCATTTCCTGCCCGACATCTACGTACCGTGCGACGTTTGCCACAGCAAGCGCTACAACCGCGAGACGCTGGAAGTGCATTACAAAGGAAAAACCATCCACGAAATTCTGCAAATGACCGTCGAAATCGCGCGCGAGTTTTTCGACGCGGTACCGGTCGTTGCGCGCAAGCTGCAAACGCTGGTCGATGTCGGCCTCTCCTACATCACACTCGGCCAGGCCGCCACGACGCTCTCCGGCGGCGAAGCGCAACGCGTCAAGCTGGCGCTTGAGCTATCGAAACGTGACACCGGCAGAACGCTCTACATCCTCGACGAGCCGACCACTGGTCTGCACTTCCAGGACATCGAAATGCTCCTGACCGTCCTGCATCGCCTCGCCGATCACGGCAATACCGTGGTCGTCATCGAGCACAATCTGGATGTCATCAAGACAGCCGACTGGCTGATCGATCTCGGCCCGGAGGGTGGCGATGGCGGCGGACGTATCCTCGCTGCCGGCACACCAAAGCAGATTGCCAAGGTGGCAGCGAGCCACACCGGGCGCTTTCTGAAACCTTTACTGGCCCGCTGACCGCCCACAAACAGGGGGACTGCGTCGGTTTTTCGGAAATTTCAGCAAGCGCGCACGAAAAAATTGAACGGCAGAAATACGCGGCCACCACGCCCCGCCAACCGGGCCACACACCGCGCCAATGCTTAATCTACAGGTATAGAACGCGCCTGAAAAACGACAAAAATCCAAAAACAAAGACTCGCTCAAGCACTCAGTTTACATGCCCCCCCTTCCCTACAAGCCCGTGAAATGCAAGAATTGCGGTGGAGCAACGCTTTTAATAACCACAGGAGATACTATGAACAAGTCTGAAATGATCGACGCAATCGCCGCCCGTACCGAACTTTCGAAGGCCGCCTCCGGCAAAGCGCTGGACGCCGTTATCGAAACCATCGTTGAAGCTGTTGCCAAAGGCGACGGCGTATCGCTGGTTGGCTTCGGTGCTTTCAAGGCAGCCGATCGTGCCGCCCGTGAAGGCAAGAACCCGAAGACCGGTGAGAAAATCAAGATCGCAGCAACCACCGTGCCAAAGTTTTCCGCTGGCGCCACCTTCAAGGCGACGGTTGCTGCTGCCAAGAACAAGGGCAAGAAGAAGTAATTCACTTCTGCTTACGCCTCTGGCGCAAAAAAGGCTTACCCGAGGGTAAGCCTTTTTTTCGCCCCGCGTTCTGAACTGTTGCATGTTCTACGAGCGATGAAAGGCTCCATTGACGGCCTCAGACGGGCCGCGTAGAATTTTTCCACACGGGGGCATAGCTCAGTTGGGAGAGCGTCTGGTTCGCAATCAGAAGGTCGGCAGTTCGATCCTGCCTGTCTCCACAAAGCACCAATCCAACGCAGAACAAAGAAGGCCAGCAAACCCAACAAAATCAAGGTTTCTGGTCTTTTTTACGTCCAACACAATCCGACGTTGTCGCTTGCAAGCCAACGATTTATGCAGTAACTTTCGCAGTAAC
>JBIJCY010000303.1:0-3897 GCA_044344385.1 Rhodocyclaceae bacterium
CCCTTGAAGGGGAGGGAGCCCGCCACAACTCCCCCCCCTTCAAGGGGAGGGTCGGGGTGGGGATGGGGGAAGGTTGAGCAAGAAAAATTTGAACCACATTTGCAAGGAAACAAACCATCATGACCGTCATCACCTGCATCGAAGACCTGCGCCTTCTCCACAAAAAAAACGCCCCGCGCGCCTTTTATGACTATGTGGACTCGGGCAGCTATACCGAGAGCACCTACCGCGCCAACAGCGACGACCTCGCGGCGATCAAATTACGCCAACGCGTTGGTGTCAACGTCGAGCAACGCAGCACTGCATCAACCATGATCGGCCAAGCGGTGACCATGCCGGTCGCCCTCGCCCCGGTCGGCCTGACCGGCATGCAATGGGCCGACGGCGAAATCCTTGCTGCGCGTGCAGCAGCAAAATTTGGTGTGCCTTTTACCCTATCGACCATGAGCATCAACTCGATCGAGGATGTTGCCGAGGCCAGCCCCGAGCCTTTCTGGTTTCAGCTTTACGTCATGCGCGACCGCGACTTCATCAAACGGCTGATCGCCCGCGCCAAAGCCGCCAAGTGCTCGGCGCTGGTCCTCACGCTCGACTTGCAGATTATCGGCCAGCGCCACAAGGATCTGAAAAACGGCATGACCGTACCGCCGAAAATCATGCTGCACAACCTGCTCGACATGGCCATGAAGCCGGCCTGGGGGCTGCGCATGCTCGGCGCAAAACGCAAGGTGTTCGGCAACGTCGTCGGCCACGTCAAAGGCGCCGAGGGCGTAATCTCGATCTCGAAATGGACGGCCGGCCAGTTCGACCCGACGCTCAACTGGGAGGATGTCGCCTGGATCCGCAAGGAATGGGGCGGCAAACTCATCCTCAAAGGCATCCTCGATGTTGAAGACGCCAGGATCGCCGCCGGCACGGGTGCCGATGCCATTGTCGTTAGCAACCACGGCGGCCGCCAGCTCGATGGCGCGATGTCGTCGATCAAGGCACTGCCGCCGATTGTCGATGCCGTCGGCGACAAAATCGAAGTCTGGATGGATGGCGGCATCCGCAGTGGGCAGGACCTGCTCAAGGCGCTGGCCATGGGCGCCAAAGGCACGATGATCGGCCGCGCCTTCAACTTCGGCCTCGGCGCCATGGGCGAAGCCGGCGTCAGCAGCGCACTCGAAATCATCCAGAAAGAATTCGATACCAGCATGGCACTGTGTGGCGCCAGAAATATCAATGAAATCGGCCGCCATCTGATCGCCTAGCGCCGCAAATGTGGTTACCATGGAGCTTCATCAGTGAATCTCAAGACGAGGTCATGTGACAGGCAGCCTGCTTCGCTACGTCAAATCGCGCTGGGTCGTCCTGCTAACGATTTCGCTACTTCTCGTTGCACCGCTGATGGCCCTGAGCATCGTCTGGCTACACGGCCCGCAGATCGAGCGTGACGTCTATGCCAACCTGGAAGTCGTCGCCCGACTGAAGTCCGAGCAGATTGAACGCTGGCTCGCCGAACGGCTTGGCGATGGCCAGACGATCGCGGCCAACCACGAAATGACCAAAGCAGTCGCCGAACTGCAGCGCAGCGCCAATCCCGGCATCAACCAGATCGAAGATATCCGCCGCTGGCTCGACGCTATCCGGCAAGCCTACAACTATCCCGCATTGCAACTGATCGATCCGCAGGGAAAGGTTCTACTGGAAATCGGCGAACATTTTCAACCGGACAAAGAGACACTGCAACTCGCTGCCCAAACCCTCGCCAAAGGTGAAGTCGAGCATGGCGAGCTTTACCTTGAGACCGAAGATACGCTGCCTTCATTGAACATCCTCATCCCCTTGCAAAAAACGGTAAGCGGTGAGCGCCAACCAGTAGCCATCGTGCTGCTGCACCTGCACCCCGATCAGTCCATTTTCCCGCTGATCCTCACCTGGCCGTCGGCCAGTGCCAGTGGCGAAACGCTGCTGGTCGCCCGCCAGGGCGACTCGGTCGTTTTTCTCAATGCGCTGCGTCACGCGGCAAATACCGCACTGAAACTGAAACGACCGCTCGCCGACCCGCTGCTACCAGCGGCAGCCGCCGTCCGCTCAGGCATCGCCGGCACCACACGCGGCAAGGATCACCGTGGCGTTGACGTACTCGCCGCCTACCGACCGGTCGCCGGCACCGACTGGCATGTTGTCTCAAAGATCGACCGCGACGAAGCAATGGCACCGCTGTGGAATCTGGTTTTCTGGATCACGCTGGTCACCAGCGCCGCGCTTGGGGCAGTAGCCATCACACTGACCCTGCTCTGGCGCCAGCAAAGACGTGCCCAGCAACTCGCCGCGCAGGCCGAACAATCGCATCGGGTGCACGAAAGTGAAGCACGTTTCCGCGCCGTGGCGCAAACCGCACGCGACGCCATCGTCACCGCCGACGCCACCGGCCACATTGTCGGCTGGAACCCGGCTGCCGAGCGTATGTTCGGTTTCAGCGAATCCGAAATCACCGGTCAGGACCTGACGCGGATCATCCCGGAGCGCTACCACAAGGCCGCGATGGATGGCTTCCGCCTGATGATGAACGGTGACCCCGAGGGCAAGGACGGCAGCATTGCCGAGTTGTTCGGACGGCGCAAGGACAACAGCGAAATGCTGCTGGAGCGCGCTGTCTCTCTCTGGGAAACCACAAAGGAAGTGCTGAACAAGTAACCGCAACAAACGGCGACGAAGGCAAATCGAGACAAAACCGTGAAGAAAATCGTGTTTTCATCAAATAAATGGCTTGTTTTAAGCTTTGATGCGGGGATTTCCCCGTCATCTTGCTCATGCCGGACGCACCTCTCCCGTGATCGGTCGTCCCCATTTGTTGATATTGAGCATTGCCAGCATGGCAAAGGCCCGATTGGCGTTCTTCGCCAAGCCGCGATAGCGAACCTTGGCAAAGCCCCAGAGACGCTTGAGCGTGAGAAACGGATGCTCAACCTTGGAGCGCACGCTGGACTTGCGCCGGTTCGTAGCTTTGTCGGCATCGGTCAGCGGGCGGTTTTTGTAGGCGCGTTTGTTGGTGAAGTCCTTCGCTTTTGGCGCGATGTCCTTGAGTCGCTCGCGCTGCGCTTTGCCACGGTACGCGCTGTCGCCGTAGAAACGGGTTTCTCCACCGTGCAGCAGGTTCGGAACTTCATGACTGTCATGAACGTTGGCGGCAGTGACGCTCGCGCTATGCACCAGGCCGGTCTTGCTGTCCGCACCAATGTGCAGCTTCATCCCGAAGTGCCATTCGTTGCCCTTCTTGGTTTGATGCATTTCCGGATCGCGCGTCTTGTCTTTGTTCTTGGTCGAGGGCGGTGCAGCAATCAACGTCGCATCGACAATCGTGCCACCCGAGAGCTTCATGCCATTGGCCAGCAGCAACTCGCCGACTTTGGCAAACAACGCCACGCCGAGATTGTTCGCTTCGAGCAGGTGGCGAAAGTGCAGCAGCGTTGTGGCATCGGGCACACGCTCACGGCCAAGGTCGATTCGGCAGAATTCACGGAACACAGGAACGTCGTACAGAGCGTCCTCGCAAGCAACGTCACTGAGGTTGAACCAGTTGGCGATGCAGTACATCCGCAGCATCCGCTCCAGTCCCACCGGCGGCCGGCCATTGCCCGCCTTCGGGTAATGCGGTTCGATCAGCGCGCAAAACTCGGCCCACGGCATCAGGCTTTCCATGCGCGCAAGAAACTCAGCCTTGCGTGTCGCACGGTTGTGCTTCTCGAATCCCTTTGTCGCCGCCAGCGTCATTTGCTTCATCGTCGTAACCCTTGTGATCAGAACTCCTTGTCAGACTCTATGACAATGAAATCGTTCACTGCTTTTGCTACTTATTCAGCGTTTCCCTAGAAAAGCAGTTAGCCACGGCGAGCACGGCGAACACAGCGA
>JBIJCY010000304.1:0-3877 GCA_044344385.1 Rhodocyclaceae bacterium
CGCGCTGCTGCCGATGGCGTTTGTTACTGGCCTGATGGGCCCGTACATGAGCCCGATCCCGATCAACTCGTCGATGGGCATGTTCATCTCGCTGGCCGTGGCGTTTGTGGTGACGCCTTGGTTGGCGGTGCGGTTGCTAACGTCGAAGCCAGGGCCGTCGCACAAGCGGTCAGGAAGTGCGTCTCTCCCCCTTCAAGGGGGAGGGCAGGAGGGGGATGGGGGCGATAAGCACTTGCATAAGCCTGATTCACTTGCAGTTCACCCCCATCCCCACCCCAGCCCTCCCCTTGAAGGGGCGGGAGTGCCGACGCATGCGGTAGGACAGAACACTAAGCTCGACCGATTTTTCCGCCGCATTCTTACCCCCTTTCTGAATCAGACTACCGGCGGGGCAGCGCGCAAGAAGCTCTTTCTCGCCATCGTCCTGCTCATCCTCGGTTCGATCTCGCTCGCCGCAGTCAAACTGGTCGTGCTGAAAATGCTGCCGTTCGACAACAAGAGTGAGTTTCAGATCGTACTCGACATGCCGCTTGGCACACCGCTGGAAGAAACGGCGCGCGTGTTGCGCGAGATTGGTGCCGAGGTTGGCAAAGTGCCGGAAGTGTCCAATTACCAGGCCTATGCCGGTACCGCCAGTCCAATAAATTTTAACGGGCTGGTGCGCCAGTATTACCTGCGTAACGCGCCGGAGCTTGGCGATATTCAGGTTAACCTCGTCGATAAAAAACATCGTTCGCGCAAGAGTCACGAGATTGCCACTTCGGTGAGAGATGCCGTCGAAACCATCGGCCGCAAGGCGGGCGGTAACGCCAAGGTCGTCGAAGTGCCGCCCGGGCCACCGGTGATGTCGCCCATCGTAGTCGAGGTTTATGGGCCGGACTACAAGGGTCAGATTGCGGTCGCCAGGGAAGTTCGTAAGGTGCTGGAGAAAACGCCTGATCTCGTCGGTATTGACGATTCGGTGCAGGCCGATGCGAAAAAGACCGTGCTGCACGTTTTGCAGAGCAAGGCCGCATTGCTCGGTGTGTCGCAGGGCGACATCGTCGACGTCGTGCGCATGGGGCTCACCGGCGAGGACGTGACGCCGGTGCATAACGCAGAGTCAAAATTTGAGATTCCGGTGCGCGTGATGCTGCCGGCCGAAAAGCAGAGTTCGCTCGACGCGCTGCTCAAGTTGAGGGTGCGTTCAAAGGCGGGCCAACTCGTTCCCGTCTCAGAGGTGGTCGAAGTGCGTGAATTGCCGCGCGAGAAGGCGATTTATCACAAAGATTTATTGCCGGTGGTTTATGTGATCGGCGACATGGGCGGCAAACTCGATTCGCCGCTCTACGGCATGTTCGATGCACGCGGCGGGATCGCCGGCAAATCACTCGATAGCGTGGAAAATGCCGGTGGTACCTTGAGTGAGTGGTTTATCAAACAGCCCGCAGATCCCTATGCCGGCTACAGCATCAAGTGGGACGGCGAGTGGCAGGTGACCTACGAAACCTTCCGCGACATGGGTATCGCCTACGCCGTCGGCCTGATCCTGATCTATCTTTTGGTGGTGGCGCACTTCAAGAGCTACCTGGTGCCGCTCATTATCATGGCGCCGATTCCGCTCACCATCATCGGCGTCATGCCCGGCCACGCGCTGCTTGGTTCGCAATACACGGCAACGTCGATGATCGGCATGATCGCGCTGGCCGGCATCATCGTGCGCAACTCGATCCTGCTCGTCGACTTCATCCGGCAGCAGGTTGAAAGCGGTATGGACTTTGCCGAAGCAGTAATCCAGTCGGCTGCCGTACGCGCCAAGCCGATTGCATTGACCGGGCTGGCGGCCATGCTCGGCGCACTGTTCATACTTGACGATCCGATTTTCAACGGGCTGGCAATCAGCCTGATTTTCGGCATTCTGGTTTCTACCCTGCTCACGCTGGTAGTTATTCCGGTGCTTTATTACGCTGCATTCAAAAAGGAGTACGCATCATGACTACCGATCGTGCCATACGCATCATGGCGGGCAGTTTTATCTTGCTATCACTCGCGCTGGGCGTTGAAGCCAGCCCGTTCTTTGTCTCTAAAAACTTCTTGTGGTTCACGGCCTTTGTCGGTGCCAATCTGTTGCAGAGTGGGTTTACGCGGTTTTGCCCGGCAGAGATGATCATGGTCAAGCTTGGGATGAAAAAAGCCGATGGTGTTTCCTGCGGCAGATGAGGGAAGAATTGTCGATATGCATTGGCGCTTGACCGCAGCACCTGCTGGGCAGAAGATGCCGTTATAATCTTCGCAACAACCAGCAAACAAGGCGGGGTTCAATGGACGTTCAAAAAGCGTTGGCAGCGGTGGCCGCAGATGCTGCGCGCGGTGACATGGTTTTTCCGTCGACGGCCCAGATTGCATTGCGTGTACAGAAGGCGCTCGACGACCCCGATTGCTCGATTGAGCAACTGAGCAAGCTGATCTCCGCCGAGCCCATTCTCTCCGCGCGTGTCGTAGGTATCGCTAATTCGGTTGCCTATAACCGGTCAGGTCGGGCCTCCAGTGATGTAAAGAACGCCGTTTCCCGGCTCGGCTTCAAGACGCTGCGCATTCTCGTGACCGCGCTGGTTGTGCGCCAGATGGAGGGTATGTCGCAATCGCCTGAACATCGGGCACTGGCGGTTCGTCTGTGGGAGCACACGGCGCATGTGGCCGCACTGGCGCGTGTCATCGCGCAACGGATAACACATCAGGATCCCGATGCGGCTTTCTTCGCCGGCATCGTCCATGAAGTGGGGGGCTTCTATCTTCTTTCCCGCGCCAGTGCATTCCCCGGTCTGTTCGATAGCGATCTGACCGAGTGGCACGACACCGGCGAAGCAGAAGTGGGGCGTGCCGTGTTGCGCGTGCTGGACGTCCCGGAGAACATATTGGCCGCGGTCGAGACCCTGTGGGAAGGCTATCTTGCCCTGCCGCCGGAGACGCTCGGTGACACTTTGTTGCTGGCCGATCAGCTCTCGCCAATTGAGTCGCCGCTTGGGCAATTGTCGGGCATGGGGCGCAAAGGCATGGATGTCGATATCGATATGGCCATCGACGACGAAACCCTGAGCAGCATCCTTGCAGAATCTGCCGAGGAAGTCGCATCGCTTATTGACGCGCTCAAGGCCTGATTCGAGGGCGTGGCGGCAGCGGTAATGAAAAGGCCCGTGATCGGCAACGATCACGGGCCTTTGTCATGTTCGTTCTCTAGCGAAGTCGTCGTTACCTTACGCTAAAGAAATTCGCCTAGACCGGCAGGCGACGACGACGGGCAACGCCCAATCCCGCCAAAGCAACGCCAAACAGCGCCAGGGAAACTGGTTCCGGCACACTGATCTGCCCACGGTCACCAATCACCATGTCGTCAAAACCAAAGAAGTCCGTGCCGCTATTGGTATTGCCAAACGTGATCTTGTTATAAGCCGTGGTCGTGTCGGTGAAACCCCAGAACAGCAATGAGGCGTTAGGCCCATTCACCGTATTGTTAACTACAAAATTCGTGATGTTGCCAAGGGTGTCTTCCAGTGCCACGGTGACTTGGCCGCTGAAGTCGCCAATATCGGTGCCATAGAAGCCGAATGCAGAAACGGCTGAGCTAAAGGCGATGCTGAAGACGCCTGACACATTCCACAGCTGGCTTCCTGCGGCTGTCGTGTTGAATCGGCCGCAACAAATCGTGCTGGAGCCCGCAATTTCGCCCAAGCCGGTCAGCGTCGCCGTGATGCTTCCAGTGGAACCCGCAAAGGTCAAACCGATGGGGGCGGTTGCGCCTTCAGTCTGAGTTTCAAACCCTTCGCTGCCGACGCCAACCAGCGACGAAAGAAAGGAAGTGCGTGCGGTTGCCGGAGCACCGCTCACGACGCCGCCTGGG
>JBIJCY010000305.1:0-3870 GCA_044344385.1 Rhodocyclaceae bacterium
TGGTGAACGGGCTTTGCCGGATACGGATGGTTTTGCCGACCGGGTCGTCGACACCAAACAGGTTTTCGGCAGCGGTTTTGCCGATCAGGGCGACACGATTGGCTGAGCGTACGTCGGACTCGCTGAAAGCGTAGCCGTTGACGATGCTCCATGAGCGGGCGTCGAGATAGGAGGGTGTGGTGCCGACCACTGTGGCGCTCCAGTTATTCGGGCCGTAGACGAGTTGTTGTGTTCCTTGATGCACCGGGGCGGTGGTGGCGACACCGTCGAGTTCGGCGATGGCGTCGGCATCGGCCACATTGAGCGTCGGGCCGCCGCCGCTGCCGCTACGCACGCCGGCTGCACTGGTCGAGCCGGAAATGACGATGTACAGGTTGCTGCCCATGGTGCTGATGGTTTGCGCCACGGCGTATTGTGCGCCCTGACCGATAGCCATCATCAGTACCACCGAGCCGACGCCGATCACCATGCCGAGCATGGTCAGCGCCGTGCGCAGGCGGTTTGCGCCCATCGCGTGCCAGGCTTCACCGAACATGGCGCCTAGCATGGTGCAGCCTCGTGCGATGGCCTTGTGCTGTGTTCGGTAAGCACATCGCTGACAATATGTCCGTCGAGAAATCGCACCTGCCGTTTGGCGTGTGCCGCGATGTCTGTTTCGTGGGTGACCAGAACGATGGTGATGCCTTCCTGGTTCAAGGCTTCAAAAAGCGTCATGATTTCTTCACTGGTCTGGCTGTCCAGGTTGCCGGTTGGCTCGTCGGCAAGGATCAGTTGCGGCGAATTGACCAGCGCCCGGGCAATCGCCACGCGCTGCTGCTGGCCGCCGGAAATCCGGCTGGGCAATGACTTTGCGTAATTGCCCAGACCCACCTTGGTGAGCATTGCGCAGGCCACCGTGCGGCGCGCTTCACGTTCGATGCCAGAATAGACAAGCGGCAACGCCACGTTGTCTTCAAGGCTCATGCGTGGCAGCAGGTTGAAGCCTTGAAAGACAAAGCCGATGGTGCGGTTGCGCAGGATGGCCAATTCGTCGCTGCCCATGTGCGCCACATTGCGATCAACCAGAAAGTAGTCGCCGCTGGTCGGAGTGTCGAGGCAGCCGAGCAGGTTCATGAACGTTGATTTGCCCGATCCCGACGGGCCCATGATGGCGACAAACTCGCCTTTCATGATGCTCAGGTCGACGCCTTTGAGCGCCGGAAAAAGCCCGGCCGCCGTGACGTAGGATTTGCCGAGCCCGGAGACGCGGATGACTGTTGCTGCCGCTTCGGACATCAGAACATCCTCATGCCCACACTGCTCGGCTTGCCGGTGGCGGCGGTGGTGTTCTCGCCGGCGATGACTTTGTCGCCCGGCTTCAGGTTGCCACTGACGACCTCGGTGTTGCGGTTGTCAGTGATGCCCAGCTGAATGCTGACCGGCTTCAGTTCGCCGCCATCGATGATGTAGACGGTGCCGCTCGCCGTGTCGCGCTTTCTTCCGGGTTTTCCGCCAACTGCGGGTGCACCGTTCGGGCGTGCCGTTTCACCGGGTGCTGTGGCGGATTTGGCAGGCTCAGCCGGTGCTTTTGCATCTGCCGGTTTGAAACGTAGCGCAGCGTTTGGCACCAGCAGGACATCCTTGCGGTTATCGACGGCAATATTTACGTAGGCGGTCATGCCGGGGAGCAGAATTTGTTCGGGGTTGGTTAGCGAGACGCGAACGTTGTAGGTGACGACGTTTTGCTGTGTCGTTGCATTGAGGCGAATTTGCTGCACTTCACCTTGAAAGCTGCGGTTCGGAAAGGCGTCAACGGTGAAACGAACTTTCTGCCCCTCCTTGATGCTGCCGATGTCGGCTTCGGCGAAGCTCGAATCGATTCGCATCTCCGACAGGTCCTGCGCGATCTTGATGAGCACCGGCGTTTGCAGGCTGGCGGCGACGGTTTGCCCGAGGTCAACAACGCGATCGACCACGACGCCGGAGACCGGCGAGCGGATGGTGGTGTAGGCGAGATTGACGCGATCCTTGTCGGCCGCTGCTTTCGACTGCGCGACTTGCGCTTCGGCCGACTTGCGCGCCTGCACGGCTTGATCGAGTTCCTGCCGCGAAACGTATTCCTGCTCGAACAGCGCCTTCATGCGAGCTTCGTTGGCGCGCGCGAGGTCGAGCGAGGCGGCGACGTTGACCACGTTGGCGGCGGTTTGCCGTGCCTGAGCAGCGAGCAGGGAGCTGTCGAGTTCAAGCAACGGCTGGCCTTTTTCCACCTTGTCATTGAAGTCGACATAGAGCTTGGTCACCGTGCCCGAAACCTGCGTGCCGACATTGACCAGAACGACCGGGTTGAGCGTGCCGTTGGCCGAGACGGTTTGCGTCAGGTTGCCTCTTTCTACGGTGTGCAGCTTGTAGCGTTGTTCCGGCGACTGCGTGGCACTGCTGCGGTAATAAACGGTGCCGCCGGCAGCGAGGGCAAGTACGGCAAGCGCGACAAGAGATTTTTTCAGGGTGAATTTCATGGTTGCTGTTTTCCTGAGGCGGACGCTTGCAGCAGTCCGCTATCGAGTGCACCGATCGCCTTGGCGAGCGTTGCGCGATAGACGTACCAGTCGAATGTTGCCTGGACGCGTTGCAGTCGCGCTGCGGCAAGAGCGGTTTGTGCATTGAGAACTTCGAGAATGTTGCCGACGCCGGCCTTGTAGCGGCCAAGCGCGACGCGCTCCGATTGTTCGGCGCTGGTGAGCAGGTCGATGGTTGTCCTGATCGACTGGTTGGCTGTGGCGAGGTTCTGGTAAGCCTTCCAGACATCCAGCGCGACCTGCAGGAGAATCTGGTCGCGCTGCGCTGCCTTGGCTTCGGCCTGTGCTTCGGCATTGCGCACCTTGTAGGTGGTGGAAAAACCCGAAAATAGCGGCAGGCTTAGCGTCAGGCCAATTGTATTGCCGTGGCTGGAGACGTTGCCGGTTTCCGCCCAACTTGGGCCGGCGCCTAGCGAAAGCGTTGGCAGGCCGGCGTTGCGGGTGTAATTGACATTTGATTGTGCGGCCTTGAATTGTGATTCGGCAGCTTTCAGGTCGGGACGGCGCTGGCGGGCTTCTTCGATCAGTGCGTCGACATTTTTTTCAAATGCGATGTCCGGCTTAACTTCCGCAATGTCGGCGAGACGCAGGGGTTGATTGGCATCGAGACCCATTACGGCCGCCAGCGTGCCGAGTGAATTTCTGACTTCGCCTTCAATCTTGATGCGATTCAGCGTGGTTTGTGACCATGCCGTCTGTGCCTGCAGACGGTCGGCGGGTGTTCCTGTGCCAACCCTGTAACGTGCTTCGGCAGCAGAGAAGCTCTCGCGACTGGCTTTTTCCGATTCCTGTGCAGCGGTCAGCGCGGCACGCGTTGCCTGCGCGGCATAGTAGGACTGCAAGCTGGTGAGAAAAAGCGTTTGCACGGTTGAGTCGAGCGTCGCCGATGCCGCTTCGAGCAATTGTCTGGCATTTTCAAGATTGGCGGCACGCGCACCGAAATCAAAGAGCAGCCACGAGAGCGTCAGCGAGGCGCTGCGCACTCTGTTTTCGTCCGAATTGAGCGTTACCCGGCTGCTTGCTGCCTTGCCATCGAGGCTGGGCAGATAGGCGGATTGCGCGACACCGACCTGTGCCGCCTGAGCCCGTGCATTGGCCCATATTTCGCGGGTTTGCGGGTTATTGCACAAGGCCAGATCAACGGCGTCGATGACGCTGAGCGCTGTGTCGCTGCGTGGCGGTTCGCAAGGTTTTGCGTTGTTGTCGGGGGTAGCGCTGTTCAGGCTCGGACGTGGCGGCATTGCGGCAGCCGTGTCGAAGGGGTCGATTGCGCCAAAGGCGCCAACGTCAGGAGAAAGCGCCAGCGCGAGGGCGG
>JBIJCY010000306.1:0-3848 GCA_044344385.1 Rhodocyclaceae bacterium
CCTTTCCGTCCGGCGAACAGGAAATAGCTGAGCAATACGACCCACACGGCAATGCCGACGCCGATCTTCAGCTCGAAGGGTAGGGTGCGGCTGGGTGACCACAGGGATTCGATAAATGCTGCGCTGAAGGTCAGTGCAGCGGCGCCGTAGAGCAGGCGCACGGCGTTCTGTGAGGCTTCCTTGAGCGCATCGGCGCGGCGTTGGCGGCCCGGGGCGATCAGCGCCAGACCGATTTTCAGTCCGCCGGCGCCGGAAAGTACGGCACCAATCAACTCAGGTGCGCTGTGTCCGGCGACGAAGCCCCAGAAGGTTTCGATATGGCCGAGTTGTGTCAGATAGCCGGCCGTCGCGCCAATCAGCAGGCCGTTGTAGACGAGAAAGAAAATGCTGCCCAGCCCGAAGGCGATACCGCCGGCAAAGCACTGGAAGTCGATGCGCACATTGTTGGCGATGTAAAAAGCCAGCATGGTCAGTTCATCGGAGGCGCTGGCAGGTCGGCCGAGGCGCTCTGCCGTGGGTGAATACATTTCCTCAAAGCGCGCGACACCTTCGGGCGACATGAAGAAATAAACGCCATCCGGATACCATTGCAGGAGGGTCAGCGTAATGAGCAGTGGCAGAAAAAACAGTGCGGCCGAGGCGAGCACAAAACGCGCTTCATCGCGCACCAGGCGCGGCAGGCCGCCAACCAGAAAGGCCAGCCAGTGCCCTTTGATGCGTCGGCGCGCGCCGTAAATGCGCTGGTGTGCGGCCAGCACGCGGTCGTGCAGGGCGTGCACCAGCGGGCTCGAATAGTTGCGGTCGCGGGCCAGCGAAAGGTCCTGGCAAAGCTGACGGTAAGCCGACGGCAGGGCGTCGATCCTGAGCTCTGGCAGCGGCGGCCCGGCCTTGTCTTTGACCGCTTTCGATTTTTTCGCAGTCGCGCTCAGCCAGCGGTCCCACGCATTCCAATCGTCTTGCCGCTGATTGATAAACTGAGTTTCCTTCATGCGCGCCTTTTTATGATTCCGGAATGTTAGCTGTTCGGGCGCGGCGGCGCTACTGCGCGATCAATCATTGCAGGGAAATCTGGCTGGATTTTGAAAAACAAAGCCAAGCGCTCTCGACGCAGAGAACGCAGAGACGCAAAGATCGCAGAGAAAATCGGGCAGAACAAAGATTATTTCTTTCCGCTGCGTCCTCTGCGTCGAAAGAGGTGTTCTTTTCGCTATCGCGCAATCTCCCCGCTATTCAATACGGGTCGAGCGGGATGGTGGCCAGTATTTGCGTCGTTTCGGCGTCGATGAACGCAGTCCAGAATTCCTTGCGTCCGAATAGCGGCAGGTAGAGGAGCTTTTCAGCTGGCCGCCCGCTGGCGGCAATTCCCTGATCGATCAGGGGGGCTTGCGCGGCGAAGCGTTTCTTCAGCTCGGTCACCGGTTTTGCGTGTTTCAGCACCGCCTCGCGTGCGTTGTCGTACGGTTGCCAGAAGTCGGGGCGGGCAGCGACGGGCGCGCCGGCCAGTTCTTCCATCACCGTGTCGACTTTCTCGCTCTCCGTGGCCTTGCGCAGCGACAGCATCGTCGGGCCGCTCAGTGGCAACGCGTCGATGCCAGCCGGCGTTTTGGGCAGCAGATCCTGTGGGACTTCAACCGCATGCACGACGCGGAAGCGGTCGTATTCAAAAACGAGATGCACCGGGCGCGCAGCGAAGACGACCCATAGCCCGTAGCCCAGCGCTGCCAGTTGCGTGATGCCAATGGTGGTGAAGTCGACACCCAGCGCGAGTCTGGATTTGCGCCGGTCGAAAATCGAAAAGGTGAGCAGCGGCCCGAGAATGACATCGACCGTGACAAGGATCAGAAAGAGTTCCCGGCCGCCCGAGATTTCACGGTAGGGGTAGGGGTACCAGACAAAAAATACCAGCATGGCCGCCAATACGGCAACGGCCAGACTGATTGAAAAGTGAATGCTGAATGCCTTGAGACGGTCGCGCCAGTTGAGCATGGTTGATCTCGCTAAACGTGAATGCGCAATATATATGTTTTTCACGGTTGAAATTCAAGTGGGCGAGTTTTGGTTTTCTCGATTCCGGCAACTGGAGGTTCTGCCGTGAGCGCAGAATACCGGACAGCGGGATCCCGGCCGGTGCAGTAGCGAGGCGGGCAAATGAAAAGTGTTGGTAGACGGTTTGGCCGTATATCACTTAGAGTTTCCGTTCCGATGAATCAAACAGACTCTTTGCACCCTGCGCTAAAGAGCTGAATCTGGATCAAGCCATGTCGTTGCCGCCCGTTTGCCAGCCTGCTGGCGAGCCTGCTTCTGAGTCCGTTTGTCACCCGCTGCCGGAAGGTTGTCGGCTCGACGAATACCGGATCGGCAGAATGTTGTCGAGAGGTGGCTTTTCGATCGTTTACATGGCGTCCGACGAGGCGGGCACGCCGCTGGTGGTCAAGGAATACTTGCCGATGCAGTTGGCGAAAAGGGCGGCGGGCAGCCTGGTTCCTGTTGTCAATCCGGAGAGCGTCGGGATGTTCAACAACGGCATGCGCAGCTTTATTGAAGAAGCGCGTTTGCTGGCCCACATTCGTCATCCCAACGTGGTCACCGTGCTGGACTTTGCCAAGGCCAACAGCACGGCCTATATTGTGATGCGCTATGAGCAGGGGCGCAGCCTGGAGGCCTATCTGGGCGGATTGCGCGAGCGCAAGGAGGCGATTCGTGAGAGTTTTTTGCGGCCCGTCTTTGTGCGCCTGCTTTCCGGTTTGCGTGAAGTTCATAGCCAGAAACTGCTGCACCTCGACCTGAAGCCCGCCAACATCTACTTGCGCGATGATGTGCACCCGGTGTTGCTGGATTTTGGCGCTGCGCGCTGGGGGTTGGGGCTGGACGATGGTTCACTTGCGCAAATTTATACCCGCGGGTTTGCCGCACCGGAACAACAAGGCTCCGGCGAAGAGATGGGGCCGTGGACCGATATTTATGCAATCGGCGCCACGCTTTACGCGTGTCTCGATGCCGGAAAAACGCCGCAGTCGGCTGATCTGCGGATGCGCAACGACGAACTTGAGTCCGCCCAGCGGCACTGGTCCGGTCACTATTCGCAGCAGTTGCTGGAATTGATTGACTGGTGCATGCAACTGCCAGTTCACGCCAGGCCACAAAGCGTCCATGCATTGCAAAAGGTCCTTAATGGCGAATTGCTCGATCTGGTCGATCCGGGCTGGTTTCAGACATAGCGCCATCTACCGCCGAGGCTACGATCAGCGCGAGAGGGGAGCGCTGTTGTGGCGAAAGTTTTTCACCATTCAAGGTGTACGGACTGTACGAAGGTAAGATGACGCGCGGTGCTACATATTTTCTGCACCTTGATCCGCGCTTTGTCAATTGGGCGGATTCTCGATTAACCGTGCCTCCCCTGTTTGCCAGTTGCCATGACCGCCGATTCCCCAGATGCAAGACGAACAACACCGCGCAAACCTTTGCGCGCGCGTGCGCAGGTGGCTCCGCCTGGCTCGTCAGTGCAGTCCGGGATGACGGTTGACGTATCCGCCAGCGGAGTCAGTCTGATGCTTGATGAGCAGATCGCCAGCGGCGCCGTGTGCAGCATCCGGTTTGAAATGCCTGTTGCCGGCAAGACGCACGTCGTACAGGCGACGGCAATCGCGGTTTATAGCGTTTGTGTCGGACAGAAGGGGTTTCGCGTTGGCTTTCACTTCAACAAGGCTGATCCGGCGAGGACGCAGTTGATCAACACCCTGTGAGCTTCCCCGTGCGTATCGCCCGCTGGTGAAGCCCCTTGTTTTTGCTGTGGATCATTGAGCACGACTTCGTATAGTATTTTCATCGGGGTTTATGCGAAACTGATC
>JBIJCY010000307.1:0-3838 GCA_044344385.1 Rhodocyclaceae bacterium
CCGATGGCGAGCAGAGTGAGCGGCAGCGAACGGCAGTACCAATAGACCGACAACGCGGTGAGGACGATGGCGAGAACGAAGAACACGGCAACGCCCCTGGCGCCGTCGGCAATGTCGCCGATCTGCTTGGCGAAGCCGACGATTTCAATCTCGTGCGCCGGTGTTTCCAGCTTGCCGCGCACATCGCGCTCCAGCTTGTCGGCCAGGACAAGATAGTCGAGTTTTTCGTGCGTACCGGGATCTTCTTCGAGCAGGTCGGCAATGATCATTGCCGCCGTCCCGTCGTTGGCCACCAGGCTACCGACATAGCCGCCACGCACGACGCGGTCCTGGATACGGGCAATCTTTTCACCGTCAAGCGCTTCCGGCGTCACGTTGCCGCCAATCACGTCCTCGGCCTGGAAGCCTTCCTCGGTCAGCTCATAGACCCGAGTGTTGGGCGTCCATAGCGACTGCACCGAACGCCGGTCGATACCCGGCAGGTAGAGCACCGCCTCGGTCACCTCGTGCAGCTTTTTCAGCGAGGCGGGCGTCCAGATATTGCCCTGCGTCGCCCGCACGACGACCATGATGCGGTTCGACCCGAAGATCTGCGTGCGATACTGGAAGAAGGTATCGGTATATTCATGGCCAACCGGCAATTGCTTGTCGAATCCCGCCGACATGCGCAACTGCGCGGCGAGAAAGCCCATCAGCACGGTGAAAACCAGCAGAAGCGCCAGCGTGGGCAACCGGAAGCGGAAGAAGAAGTCCTCCAGTCGCTTGACGAATACAACGATGCCATCCATGAACACTTCGCCCGAAAACGGTTTCACCCTAGGGCAAAAACCGGAAAAATGGTTGGGCGGCTCCCCGTACGGAGACTGAAGGAACCGCCCGAAAAAACGGCCTAGTAGCTGGTTAGCGAGAAAGTGCGAACCACCAAGACACCAAGTCCACCAAGATACACCAAGTTAAGATCATGTTTTCTTGGTGAAACTTTGTGCCCTTGGTGACTTGGTGGTGAGGTTTTTTCGTTGCCTTTCAACATGACTACCTACTAGAACGCGTGTGAAAGCGTCGCCGTCACGACGTCACGATCCTTGATCACGTTGAGATTGCCGCCGCCGAAATAAGTACTGTAGCCGAGGCCGACCTTCCACTCGTTGTGGTAGTCAAAATTAAGCGCGATAGCCACGGCCTTGCGCCCTTCGACAAACGGGGTCGCGTTCGGGCTGGTGCCTTTGACGTCGTGAAAGAAGTCGATGAGCGGCGTCATCGTCCATCCGGAATTAAAAACGTTGGCGTAGGTCAGGCTGACCTCGGCGACATAACCCCAGGACGTCTTGTTCGGCAAGCTGTAGTTATTGAGCAGATATGGAACGGCTCCCGACAGGTCGAGGCTGGCGTAATGGGCAACGCCCACTTCCGCCAGAAAGGCGCCATCGGCCGCACCGAGCGCCCGCGTCAGTTCGGTCGGCAAAAAGGTGAAGGCAGTCGCTTGCGCCTGGTACTTTTTCTCGCCGACAAAACCTTTGGCCTCGGCGTGGGTGGTGTACCCGTTCGACAGCGCCGCCAGGTTGTGCTGCGCCTTGGATCGGGAACCAGTCTGCGCCGGCACGGTCGGATCGATCGCCACGCTGTCCTTCGGCCGGTACGACAACTCGGCGCCGATCGCCCAGTCGCCGAGCTTGGTGTTCAGCGAGACGCCGAAGAGGTCGAGATCCTGTCCGTACTGTTCAACGGCGGTGATGCCAAGGACGTTGGGCGCACTATTGACCTTGAAGCCGACGAAGGGCAGCTTGTCGTGATAACGCATATAGTAAGCCGCGTACTCGGTGTCGCCGCTGGCCGGCTTGAAGCGCAGGTTCAGCCCGTATTGGCCGCCGCTGTCCGGTTTGTCGCGCTCGACCGGGATGATGCCGGCGCCGCCGTTGGCCTGACTCAGCGAAGCGAGCGTTCGTCCGCGCGTCGGGTCGAAGTCGCCGGTGCCGCCAACGCCGAGGCTGCTCGGGAAGAAAGCGCCGCGCTTGCCGCCCTTGCCGAGAAAGTCGGCGGCCGACCAGTAGCTGCCGGCGGGATCAAGCTTGAAGCTGTTCCAGGCGAACTGGTAGTAAGTTTCCATCGAGAAACCGCCGCCCAGCGCGCTGCTGAGTGAGAGCATCGGCGCCGGAATGAGGATTTCCTTGACCTGCGTTCCGGGGATGTGCGCCTTGCGCACGTCGAAGGCGTGGATGGAATTGATGCCGCCGAAGATGAAAATATCCTCGCCCCAGTTGATCACCTGGTTGCCGAACTTGACCTTGGCCGAGTTGTCGCCGAGCTTGAAGTCCTTCGATACCCACAGGTCGAGCAGCGAGATGTTTTTGCGCAGCGCATCCTTGGCATCGTCGTGCAGCGGCGTGCGCTCGGTGTGCGTCGCGGCAAAATCGGACGACCAGGTGACGCGCGCCAGCGCTGCCCAGTTGCCGCGCTCGCCGACCGATAGTTCGTGCGTTCCCTTGAGTACCGCCGAGACGATGTCGCCCCGTTTGTAGTTGAGGTTGCCGTCATCGATATTGGCGTAGTTGAAATCCGGGTTCGACGTGGCGCCTTGGCCGGGGCCGTTTACCAGTTCGCCGAGACGTCCGGTGATCGGCACCGAACCGCCGGAGTCGTTGCCGATGATCGACTTGTCGCGCGACTGGACGCGCTGCTGCATGCCGAACGAGACCGTCGAATCGAAGCTGCCGCTGACGCCATTTTCCAGGTCGAACTTGACCGCCTGCGCCGGGCTGGCGGCCAGTGCACCAAGCGCGGCGATGGCCAACGCGAGACGGGTGTGTTGGGTGATCGTGATTATCTTCATCTTGTCTTCCTCCTTGATGGATTGTCGAAGCGCGATCAGCGGTCACCGACCCGGCGTAGCTCGTCGGATTCGAAACGCTTCGGATCGATACGTCCTTCGCTGCCGGCCAGCCAGTCGGTGGGTTTGGCTTCCTGCGTGGCGTTCTCGGCCATGTAGCGATTGACGGTCAGATCCCAGGACTGGAATTCCTGGCTGACGCAGGCGCCAAGTTCGACCGCCGGGTACAGCGAGGCTTCCATGACGCGCCACAACTTGCCCTGCGCGTCGTACTGATCGGCGTTGAGGATCATCCAGGTGTCTTCGTCGATGTAGAAGGTGCGCTTGGCAAACATGTGACGCATACCCTGCTTGACCGTCGCCTCGACTTTCCAGACGCGATGCAGCTCGTAGCGCATCAGGTCGCGCTTCGGCCCCACCCCGTCGTAGACTTCCTTGACCGGGCGCTTGGCGACCAGCTTGAAACTATTGTATGGCACGTACATTTCCTGCTTGCCGACCAGCTTCCAGTCGTAGCGATCAAGCGAACCGGCGAACATCGGGTACTGGTCGGCGGTTTCCAGGTTTTCGTAGCCGGGGATCGGGTTGTCGTACTCGAAGGCCGGCAAGCGGCGCACGCGGCGTTGACCGGGAAAGTACATCCAGGCGTCATTCGATTTCTTCAGAAAGTAGTGCGCAAGAATGATTTCACCGGTGCGCGATGCCGGCGCCGTCGCCACGTTGAGCAACTTCATTTGCACGTCGGCCACGTCTTCCGGCGACTTGATCTTGGGTGAGGCAAACGGCGTCATGATCCACTGATCCTGCGCCAGCCCGTAGAAGCTGCCATCCGGATTGATGAAATTTGTCTGATAGTGCTCAACACGGCCTTCACCCTGCCAGCGCAATTTATGATTCCATACTGCCTCGGCACCGCTCTTCGGAATCGCGAAGGGAAAACCGCCGCCGACGGCCTGCGCCAGGTTGTCCAAACCGTCGCTGGAAAGTTTGGCCTGGATGGCGTTAACCTTGGTT
>JBIJCY010000308.1:0-3830 GCA_044344385.1 Rhodocyclaceae bacterium
GGCAGCGCCATCGAAGCACGCGGCAACGTCGTGTTGGCCAAGCTTGAAGGCAACAACCCGGCGGGCTCAGTCAAGGACAGGCCTGCCCTGTCGATGATCGCGCGTGCCGAGCAGCGCGGCGATATTCAATCGGGCGATACGCTGATTGAATCAACCTCCGGCAATACCGGTATCGCGTTGGCCATGGCAGCGGCGATTCGCGGCTATCGGCTGATTCTGGTGATGCCGGAAAATCAGAGTATTGAACGACGGCAGACGATGCGCGCCTATGGTGCCGAATTGGTGCTCACGCCAAGAGATGGTGGCATGGAACTGGCGCGTGACGTCGCCACCAAAATGCGCGACGAAGGTCGCGGCATCATCCTTGACCAGTTTGCCAATCCGGATAATCCGCTGGCGCACTACGAGGGTACCGGCCCGGAATTGTGGCGCGAGACCGAAGGGTGCATCACGCATTTTGTCAGCAGCATGGGGACGACCGGTACGATCATGGGTGTTTCGCGCTATCTCAAGGAGCAGAATCCGGCGATCTGCATCATCGGCTGCCAGCCGGAAGATGGCTCGCAGATTCCCGGTATCCGCAAGTGGCCTGAAGCGTACCTTCCGAAGATATTTGACCGTTCACGCGTTGATCGCGTGGAGACAGTCTCGCAGGCCGAAGCCGAGGAAATGACGCGGCGTCTGGCGCGTGAGGAAGGTATTTTTGCTGGCATTTCATCGGGCGGGTCGATGGCTGTCGCTTTGCGCCTGGCCCGTGAGTTGGAGAATGCAACGATCGTCAGCGTCGTCTGCGACCGCGGCGATCGCTATCTCTCAACCGGCGTCTTTCCTGTCTGAACATGAAGCCTGTACTCGTTTTTGATATCGAAACCATTCCCGATGTGCCCGGCTTGCGTCGTTTGCACGACCTTGATCCGGCGCTGTCCGACGCTGAAGTCGCCGAACTCGCTTTTCAGCAGCGCCGTGCGCAGAACGGAACCGATTTCCTGCCGCTGCATCTGCAGCGTATTGCTGTCATTTCCTGCGCGCTACGCGCCGGCAAGGACTTTCGTGTGTGGTCACTGGCTGAGCCGGAGCAGGGCGAGGCCGAGATCATCCAGCGCTTCTTTGACGGCATTGAAAAATTCACCCCGCAGATCGTTTCCTGGAACGGCGGCGGCTTTGATCTGCCGGTACTGCACTACCGTGGGCTGATTCATGGTGTGGTTGCACCCCGTTACTGGGATCTCGGCGACGGTGATTATGCCGATAGCCGCGACTTCAAGTGGAACAACTACATCAGTCGCTATCACACACGCCACCTCGATCTCATGGACCTGCTGGCGATGTACCAGCCACGCGCCAGTGCACCACTCGATGATCTGGCCAAGCTGATCGGTTTTCCGGGAAAGCTGGGGATGGATGGCAGCAAGGTGTGGGACGCCTGGCAAGCAGGCAAGGTCGCTGAAATTCGCGATTACTGCGAAACGGATGTGGTGAATACCTATCTCGTTGCCATCCGTTTTCGCCTGATGCGCGGTGAGTTGTCACGCACTGAATACGACGATGAAATTGTTTTTGTGCGACGTGAGCTGGAAAAGCTCGGCAAGCCGCACTGGCAAGAGTTTCTGGCGGCCTGGCAGTAGTTCTGTTGGTGACAATACGCTTGCAATTGCCAGGAGAATCGCTATAATGCGCCCTTCTTCGAAGTCGCACGTAGCTCAGCGGCGATGAAGGCGCGTAGCTCAGCTGGTTAGAGCACCACCTTGACATGGTGGGGGTCGTTGGTTCGAGTCCAATCGCGCCTACCAAACATATAAAAGCCAGAGCGGGTCTCTGGCTTTTTTTTTTGTTTCCGGGGTCGAAAAATGCCGGTCATTACGCTACCTGATGGTTCTCAACGGGAATTCGCGCAGCCAGTTACGGTTGCCGAGGTTGCTCAAAGTATTGGTGCCGGTCTGGCGCGCGCTGCGCTGGCGGGCAAGGTCGACGGCGCTCTGGTCGATACTTCTTTCCTCATCGAAGCCGATGCTCAACTCGGCATCGTCACGGAAAAAGACCTGGAAGCGGTCGATATTATTCGTCACTCCACCGCGCATTTGCTCGCGTATGCCGTCAAGGAGTTGTTTCCTGATGCGCAGGTAACAATTGGGCCGGCCATTGAAAACGGCTTCTATTACGACTTCGCCTGTCAGCGTCCGTTTACGCCTGAAGATCTGCTGGCGATCGAGAAGCGCATGGGCGAACTCGCCAAGCGCGATTTTCCGATCACCCGTGAGGTCTGGAAACGTGATGATGCGATTGCCTTCTTCAAGTCGATCGGCGAGCACTACAAGGCCGAGTTGATCGGCGCTATTCCGGCCGGCGAGGACGTTTCGCTTTATCGCGAGGGTGACTTCATCGATCTGTGCCGTGGCCCGCACGTGCCATCGACGGCCAAGCTCAAGGTTTTCAAGTTGATGAAGGTTGCCGGTGCCTATTGGCGCGGCGATCACCGCAATGCGCAACTGCAGCGCATCTACGGTACGGCCTGGGTCAAGAAAGAGGATCAGGACGCCTATCTGCACATGCTGGAAGAGGCTGAGAAGCGCGACCATCGCAAGTTGGGTCGCCAGCTTGATCTGTTCCATCTGCAGGAAGAAGCGCCCGGCATGATTTTCTGGCATCCCAAGGGTTGGGCGATGTGGCAGGAAATTGAGCAGTACATGCGCAACGTCTATCGCGACAACGGCTATCAGGAAGTTAAGTGCCCGCAGATTCTTGACCGCAGCCTGTGGGAGAAATCCGGGCACTGGGAGAACTTCAAGGACAACATGTTCACCACGGAGTCGGAAAAGCGCGAATACGCGATCAAGCCGATGAATTGTCCGGGGCACATTCAGATTTTCAACACCGGGTTGCGCAGTTATCGCGACCTGCCGCTGCGTTACGGCGAATTCGGTTCGTGTCACCGCAATGAGCCGTCGGGCGCCTTGCACGGCATCATGCGTGTGCGCGGCTTTACGCAGGACGACGGGCATATTTTCTGTACAGAAGACCAGATACAGTCGGAAGTGACCGCCTTTAATGATCTCGTGCGCAAGGTCTATGCCGATTTCGGTTTCAACGACGTAACGGTCAAGCTGGCCTTGCGTCCTGAAAAACGCGTCGGCTCGGATGATGTGTGGGATAAGGCCGAGCTTGCCTTGCGTGAGGCGCTCAAGGCCTCCGGTCTGGCATGGGAAGAGTTGCCGGGCGAGGGCGCTTTTTACGGTCCGAAAATTGAATTTCACATCAAGGATGCCATCGGTCGCTCGTGGCAGTGTGGCACGGTGCAGGTCGACTTCTCCATGCCGCAACGTCTGGGTGCCGAATTCGTTGGCGATGACAACTCACGGCACACGCCGGTAATGCTGCATCGTGCGATCCTCGGCTCATTGGAGCGCTTTATCGGGATGTTGATTGAAAACTGCACTGGTGCGATGCCTTTGTGGCTATCGCCCGTGCAGGTCGTCGTCCTGAATATCTCGGAAAGGCAATCCGAATATGCCGAGAATGTTGCAAAAACACTACGTCAAGCTGGTCTGCGCGTCGAGTCGGATTTGCGCAACGAGAAAATAACCTATAAAATACGCGAACATAGCTTGAACAAGCTGCCTTACCAGATCGTCGTTGGCGATAAGGAAGTGGCAGAAAGTCTGGTGGCCGTGCGTACACGCGGTGGTCAGGATCTCGGGCAAATGCCGCTCGAGGCACTGATTGAGCGACTTCTTGGTGAAGTCGCGGCGCGTAGTGGCACGGCTTAATTTATTTCAGAACAAGGAGCGGGACCATCGCACTGCAAAAGGCGCAACGCGTTAACGAAGAGATCA
>JBIJCY010000052.1:0-13190 GCA_044344385.1 Rhodocyclaceae bacterium
TATATTCAGTTACAAAGTGACCTGTTTTGCAAATTGAAAAAAACATGATTCCGAACCGCATCGCCCAGACCGCGCTTTATCAGGAAGTTGCCGAGCGCCTGCGTCAACGTATTTTTGCGCACGAACTCCCGCCCGGCACCTGGATTGACGAGCAAGCACTGGCCGTTGATTACGGCATCAGCCGCACGCCATTACGCGAAGCCTTGAAAGTACTGGCGTCGGAGGGGTTGGTGACGCTCAAGCCGCGCCGTGGATGCTATGTCACCGAGATTTCGGAAAAAGACCTCGACGATATATTCCCGCTGATGGGCATGCTTGAAGGGCGCTGTGCGCTTGAAGCGGCCAGCAGAGCGAAGCCTGAAGACATCCTGAAGCTTGAGGCTGTTCATGGCGAACTGGAGCGCTTTGCCCAGAGCAATCAGGTCGAGCGGTACTTTGAAGCCAATCAGGAATTTCACCGACGCATCCAGGAAATTTCGGGCAACCGCTGGCTCCAGCAAATGATTCAGGACCTGCGCAAGGTGCTCAAACTGACGCGCATGCATTCGCTGACCATTGAAGGCCGCCTGCAGCAGTCGCTCATCGAGCACCGCGTGATCATGGCGGCGATAAAGGCGCGCGACCCGAAACGGGCTGAACAAGCCATGCACGAACACCTGCTCGCCGGCCGTCAGGCGCTGTCCAAGAGTCACCTGCTCGTTCCCGCCTGAACGATGGCCGGCGCTGTACTCTGTGCCCGTGATGGCGCCGTGGCTACCGTCACACTGGCCAACCCGGGCAAGCTTAACGCCGTCGACCTTGCTATGTGGGAAAGCCTCGCTACAACACTGGCCGCGCTCTCAGTTGACGACGAAATCCGCTGCGTCATCCTGCGCGGCGATAGCGATCAGGCGTTTGCCGCCGGTGGCGATATCGAGGAGTTTCTTACCCGACGCGACACCGTTGACCGTGCTATGGCCTATCACGGGCAGGTCGGCGCCGCCCTGCAGGCAGTCGCCGATTGCCGGCACCCGACGATTGCCCTGATTCAGGGCGCCTGCATTGGCGGTGGCCTCGAAATCGCCAGCCAGTGTGATTTGCGCATCTGTGGTGAATCATCGCGTTTTGGTGCGCCGATCAACAAGCTCGGCTTTTCGATGTACCCCGCTGAAATGGAAGGCTTGTTGCGCCTGGCCGGAGCACCAACAGTGCTGGAAATGCTGCTTGAGGGGCGTATCTACAGCGCCGCAGAAGCCTATGCCAAAGGACTGGTGACACGGATTGTTGCGGACAGTGAAGTGGCGGATGAGGCGCACACCAGCGCCCAGCGCATCTGCGCCGGCGCGCCGCTGGTGGCCAGTTGGCACAAGCAGTGGGTGCGTCGCCTGCAACACGACGTGCCGCTTACCGACGACGAGTTGCGTGCCTCATTTGCTTTTCTTGAGACCGATGACTATCGGGAAGGGCTTAGCGCTTTTCTCGCCAAACGCAGCCCGCGCTTTAAAGGCCGTTAAACTCAGCACCTTGCGTCAAATCGGTTTGCTTGGATGTAAAGGAGAATACCGGTGAGTGAAAGCATTGTCGCCCGCAGCCTGCGCAAAGTTCGTTCGCTGGTCGCCACGACCGCCCCGGCACAGCTATCGGCCAGACAACTCCAGCAGGTTCGCGAGCAGTTGCAGGAGTGCGCCGAAGCCGTCGGCGGCGAAGTATCGACGCGCATGCGTGCCGCCAGACTTGGCGAGACTTATCTGAGTCTCGATGACGCCGGACGCCACGCCTTTCTACGCGTTATTGCCCTCGAATTCGGCCCGGATGCAAAACAGGTAGCCTCGGCGCACGAGGCCTACCAAAGCACCGTCGGCACAGCCGCACAGTGGGATGCCGAAGCCGGATTGCGCACCGCAGTACGCTCGGCGCGCATCCGTATCCTGACGCAGTTCAATGCACTACCGCAGGGCGTCAAATTTCTCGTCGACCTGCGCGCTGACCTGTTGCGCTATCTTGATCAGGATGCTGAACTGGCGGTGCTTGATCGCGAACTCGAAGCGCAACTTACCGCGTGGTTCGACGTCGGATTTCTAGAGTTGCAACGCCTGACGTGGAATTCACCGGCGGCGCTGCTCGAAAAACTGATCGAGTACGAAGCGGTACATGAAATTCTTTCATGGGCCGATCTAAAAAACCGCCTCGACTCGGATCGTCGTCTCTACGCCTATTTTCACCCGCGCATGCCGCAAGAGCCGCTGATCTTCGTCGAAGTCGCGCTTACCAACCACCTCGCTGACAACGTACAAGCGCTGCTCGACGAGCATGCCCCGGTGTTCGATGTGCGGCATGCCGACACCGCGATATTCTATTCAATCTCGAACACTCAGGCCGGTTTGCGCGGCGTTTCTTTCGGCAATTTTTTGCTCAAGCGCGTCGTCGATGATCTCAAACGCGATCTGCCACGACTCAACACTTTCGCCACGCTGTCGCCGATTCCGGGGCTCGCGTCCTGGTTGAAGAAAAACCCGGACGCGCTGGTCGAGGCCGGTGTTGAACTAAACCAAGACGAGCTGGCCAGCGGCGAGTGGGCCAAGGACAAACAGCAGGTTCGCCGTCTGCGCGAAACGCTGCAACGCCTAGCCGGACGCTATCTGATGAACGCAAAACAGGGGAAGAAGCCTTTCGACCCGGTATCGCGTTTTCACCTCGGCAATGGTGCCCGCATCGAGCAGATCAACTGGCTGGCCGACAGCAGCGCAAAAGGCTTTCGCCAGTCCTACGGGCTGATGGTAAATTACCTGTACGACCCGGATGACATTGAGAACAACGTCGAGGCTTTTGCCAGCAACGGGCAAGTCGCCGCATCCGCATCGGTGCGGCGCATGGGTAAACTCTGATCTCTGATACAAATAGCCGTCACGAGAATCCCATGCAAAACAAAAACCTTTATCGCCTGCTTTCCTCGGGCTTTCCGAAAGACAGCACCGCACCGGCAATGATCCTGCCGGACAACCGTGTCTGGACTTACGGCGACATCGAACGTGCCAGCGGTCGGATGGCCAATCTCATCGTCTCGCTCGGGCTGAAACCCGGCGACCGCGTTGCCGTGCAGGTTGAAAAGACGCCGGAATCGCTCGTCCTCTACCTCGCGACGCTACGCGCCGGTATGGTTTTTCTGCCGCTCAACCCGGCCTACCAACGTCACGAACTGGCCTATTTCCTCAGGGATGCGACGCCGGGCCTTTTTGTCTGCCGCCCGCAGATGCGCGTGCTAGCCGACGAGCTCGCCGCCAGCGCCGGCGTTGCGCATGTTCTCGAACTCGGCGACGACGGCCGCGGATCACTGATCGACGCCGCCGCTCCGATGCCGGACGCATTCGCCACCGCACAGCGCACGGGCAGCGATCTCGCCTCCATCCTGTACACATCAGGGACGACCGGACGCTCGAAGGGCGCCATGCTGACGCATCACAACCTCGCGGCCAATGCCAGAACGCTGCGTGCCTACTGGCATTTTCAGCCGGGCGATGTGCTGCTGCACATGCTGCCTATTTTCCACGTGCACGGTCTATTTGTTGCCACGCACTGCGCCTTGCTCAACGGTAGCGCCATGTTCTTCGAACCGAGATTTGATGCTCGACGCGCACTCGCATTGCTGCCGCAAGCGACCGTCTTCATGGGGGTTCCGACCTATTACGTACGCCTGCTGCAGGAAGCGGGATTCGATCGACAACTGTGCCGCCGGATGCGCCTCTTCATCTCGGGCTCAGCGCCACTGCTCAAGGAAACTTTCGACGAATTCAGGGGCCGCATCGGGCAAGCCATTCTCGAACGCTACGGCATGACCGAAGGCGGCATGTTCACGTCAAACCCCTATATCGGCGAGCGGCGCGGCGGCACTGTCGGTCTGCCACTACCCGGTATGTCGGTACGCGTCGATAGCGACGAAGGCCTTCCGTGCGCACGCGGCGAGGTCGGTAATATTCTGGTGAAGGGCGAAAACGTTTTTGTCGGCTACTGGAAAATGCCGGATAAAACCGCCGAGGAATTCACGGCTGACGGCTACTTCAAGACCGGCGACATGGGTCAGTGGGGAACAAACGGCTACCTGTCGATCATCGGCCGCTCGAAGGATCTGGTGATCACCGGTGGACTCAACGTTTACCCGAAGGAAATCGAGGAACTGATCGACGCCATGCCCGGCGTTGTCGAATCAGCGGTGATCGGCGTACCACACCCGGACTTTGGCGAGGCGGTAACAGCCATCGTGGTGCGTCAAAAAAATGCATCCGCCAACACGCTGAGCGAGGCAGGAATCATCGGCACACTGAAAGCAACGCTCGCCAATTTCAAGGTGCCGAAACGCGTCGTGCTGGTCGACGACCTGCCGCGCAACGCCATGGGCAAGGTGCAAAAAAACCTGCTGCGCCAGCGTTACACCTGACGCGCAAACGCAGCAAAATCAGCCGATCAGACTCCACAGCATCTTGGTCGCCAGTAACGCGAGAAAACCGCCGAAAGCCCGTTTGAGCTGCTTCACCGGCAGGCGATGCGCCAGTCTGGCGCCAACCGGGGCGACCAGCATCGACATGGCGACGATACCAATTAGCCCGGGTAGATAGACGTAACCCAAGGTATAAGCCGGCAAATCGGTCGCACCCCAACCGGCGACGATGTAGCCGATCATCCCGGCCAGCGCGATCGGAAAACCGAGGGCTGACGAAGTTCCCACCGCGCCATGTATCAGCACGTTACAAAAGAGCATAAACGGGATCGACAGGAAACCACCGCCCGCTGCAACCAGACTCGATACCACACCAATCACGCCGCCAGCGACAAACAGCCCAAACGCACCCGGTAGTTGCCGATGCGCTTTGGGCTTGAGGTCGAGCATCATCTGCAGCGAAGCGTAATAAACGACACAGGTAAACACGATCACCAGCAGACGCGTTGGCACCATGCCGGCAAACAGCGAGCCTCCAAAGGTACCCAAGACCAATCCGGGCACCATGGCCCGTACGATATCCCAGCGTACAGCCCCATGCGCATGATGCGCACGCATACTGGAAACCGACGTAAAAACAACGGTTGCCATCGACGTACCGAGCGCCAGATGCATAACGTGCGTAACCGGAAAATCCTGCGCTGTAAAAATCATCAGCAGGATCGGCACCAGCGTCAGGCCACCGCCAACGCCGAATAAGCCGGCGATGAAACCAGCGAACAAACCAAGCCCGATATACGCCATCCACCAGTCCATACCCATCTCCAATCAAGACCTGTGCAATGCAAATCCGGTCACCGTTCGCATGATTCCGGCACTTCAGTCGCGACTGCCCAAAAACTCCGTCAGTTTTGGCTTGACCGCCATCGCTGCCTAATTTAACCGGACAGTAGTGATGAAATGTACAATTACGGCGCCTTTTTGAATTGTACCGTCAATGTAAATTGCTGGCTTCGCAAGTCGAATTGCACTTTTGCGCAATTATGCAATTCGATTTTTGCATTACCGTCAGAGCAGCCGGTCCCCACTGAAACACTTGCATGCATATTACGCAAATCACCCAGTTTCATGAGAACCCTGCGCTCATCGCTTGGTGGTGTGCGCGTTTGGATAAGGCTCTCCGCTGGTTGACGCCTTTCAGACGGCGGGCAATTCTTGCTACCGGCGCTATCTGGGCATGCATCAAAATTTCGCTCCTCAACCAAAACTCGACCGATTCGCAGCTTCCAACTACCGGAATAGGCGTAACACTTGTCATTCTCGTACTGCTCGGCATGGCCTGGTTGACCTATCGCGCTGCGGCAGGATTTTCATCGCTTCCCCTGTTTGTCAGAAAACATCCGCAACTGACCCTGCATTCTGTTTACTGGGGATTCCTCGTGCTGTTGTGGACGACGGCACCTACCAGTGGGCTGTGGCGGCAGGTTCTTTTCGGCGTGGCGTTAGCCTTCCCTTTCCTGATCTGGCGATTCGGCTACCTGCTGCTTTCCGGACAGCACGGCCGCATGACCGGAACACGTTTTTCCGACCATTGGCTCACCCTGTGGCCAATCTACGGAGGAACGGAAACTCCGTATGGCAAAGGCTTCGGATACCTGTCCCGATGCGAAGCAAAAACCGAAGAGGAATTGGCCCGCTCACAGCTGGCAGGAATAAAACTTTTAATTTTGTGCGGCTTGTGGCGGATTGTTCTGAACGTGATGGAAGGGGTACTTTACGGCCCGGGAAATGCGCTAACCGAAAAACTGGGCGGCTATACGCTGGGAATTCCAAAACTTAGTCTATTGGTTGCCGGGGCTGGTGTTGATACTGCACCGTGGGTATCGTGGATCAGCGTCTACTGCGAGCTCTTTTATCAGGTACTTCGCCACGCCATACGCGGACACGCAATCATCGCCGTCTTGCGATTATTCGGCTTCAACGTATTCCGCAACACCTACAAGCCGCTCTTGGCAGAGTCGATTGTCGAGTTCTGGAATCGTTATTACTACTATTTCAAAGAGCTGCTGGCGAATTTCTTCTTTCTTCCCACCTTCACCCAGCTGGGAAAGAAGTTGCGCAACTGGCCTGATTTACGGCTATTTGCTGCTGTATTTGCCGCAGCCTTCATCGGCAACACCTACTACCACCTGATCAAACTCGAGCAGTTGATGGCGCAAGGGCAGGTTCTGGACGCGCTATATGGACTTCGCTCCCGAATGTTTTACTGCGCACTGTTGGCGCTGGGCATATTCATCTCCATGCTGCGCCAGCAGGGTCGAAAAGGACAGGCGCCTGCAAGCGGAGTGGCAAATCGTGTTCTGAGGATTGCAGGCGTCTGGACATTTTTCAGCCTGATTTTTATCTGGAATGTAAAAGGGGACGCGCCCTTCACTACTCGAGTAAACTTCTTTTTAAGCCTTTTTGGATTCGCATAAAACTTCTTTTTAGGATGGCATAACCATGTTTTTTGATCTGAATATTGGAAATCTCGCTGAGCCTGTCAGTGGCAGATCCTGGAGTCGGCAGGAGATTCTCGGGCAAGTGGCGCGCAGGATCGCGCGTTTTCAGCGACACGGTCTGGCGCGTGGGGACCGGGTTTTCTTGCCATTCGGTAACTCGCTGGAGTTTTTTGCCGAACTTCTTGCGATCTGGAAGCTGGGTGCCTGTGCCGTACCAATTGACGCTCGTCTGACAGCATTCGAAATCAAGACACTGGTTGCCGCTGCCCTCCCCAAACTGGCCGTAATCGACCATCTGACCGAGGCTGTCGTGACCCAGGCGCTTGCCGACGCGGGGGTTCCATCGGTTGAGACGACCGATACCGGCAGCGAGGAAGCGAAGGCAGGACTAAGTCAGCTGGATGATGACGCCCTGATTCTGTTCACATCCGGCTCAACTGGCGCGCCAAAAGGTGTTGTCCATACGCACCGCTCACTGCGGGCGCGCTGGATGGGGTTGCGCGACCAGCTTGGCGTCGAGCCTTTTGCCCGCACGCTTTGCCTGCTGCCAACACATTTTGGCCACGGCCTGATATGTAACTGCCTGTTCCCCTGGCTATCCGGGCAGGACTTGTTCATCACACCGCCCTTCCGCCCTGAAATCATCATGCGCCTGGGCAAGCTTCTCGACGACAACAAAATCACCTTCATGTCCTCGGTGCCGGCGATCTGGAAACTTGCACTCAAACTGTCCAAGCCGCCGCAAGCCAAGACTTTGCAGCGGGTGCATTGCGGTTCCGCTCCATTATCGGCCCATGCCTGGAATGAGATCCGCACCTGGACGGGGACCCGGCAGGTCTGCAATGCCTACGGCATCACAGAGACCGGCAGTTGGGTTGCCGGATTGAGCGATGCGAATTGTGAAGCCGAAGACGGCTTGATTGGTGAAGGCTGGGGGGCAATCATCAAGGTTCTGCGCACCTCCGACACATCAGTACCGCTGAGCCCGGAAGATGAGTGTCAGCCCGGTGAATCGGGCTTTGTCTGGCTCAATACACCGGCATTGATGAAAGGATATTTTCAGCGCGACGATCTGACAACGCTGGCGGTTAGCGATGGATGGTTCCTTACCGGCGATATCGGCGCAATCGATGAGCGCGGCAGACTGGTCCTGCGCGGCAGGGAGCGCGACGAAATCAACAAGGGCGGAATGAAGATTTACCCCGCCGATGTGGACGCAGTTGTCGAGCGTTTCGCGAGCGCCAGTGACGTTTGCACGTTTGCGCTTGATGACGAAATTTACGGTCAGGCGATCGGCATCGCGATTGTGCTAAGCAATCAGGACGATGCCACGATCAGGGCTCTTTACAGCTGGATGAAAGCGCATTTGGCTGAGCACAAAATGCCCGTGCGCTGGTGGGTGGTGGAAGAAATTCCAAGGACCTCGCGCGGCAAGATCAACCGCGATGCGGTGAAAGCGGCCTGTGCCAATTTTGCGTCGATCGATCTGGCGCGAATACTGGCCGGGGAGAAAAACTGATGGAAGGTGATCGGCAGCAGCGACTGCGGGGTCTAATCGACTTTCTGAAAACGGTCCAGAAACCAGGCAAGGCGATCGACAGTGTCGGACTCGATGACAACCTGGTGGCCTCCGGGCTGATCGACTCGCTGGCAGTTATAGAGATCGTTGTTTTTCTTGAGAACAATTACGGAATTGATTTTGCAGGCAGCGGGTTCGACCCGGACCGGCTTGCAACGATTGGCAGCATTCTTGACCTGATTGAGGAAACTCTCCGATGAATTTGAAAACAGCAGACGCAACATTGTCACCAGGATCCCGCATGAGGGAATCCCTGGCAAATAGCAAACCTTTACCTTTCATCGGCGTTTACGACGTATTCTCCGCGTCCCTTGCAGCCCGCCATTTCGACAGCCTGTTCGTTAGCGGTTTTGGTTTTGCGGCAAGCAATTACGGCTTGCCCGACGTCGGCTTCATCACCTGGACGGATATCGTCGCTTTCGTACAGCGACTGCGAACGGTACTGCCGACGCACAATCTGCTGGTCGATATTGACGATGGATACTGCGACCCGGAGGTGGCGTGTCACGCGGTGTCGGTGCTCGAAAAAGCCGGCGCTTCCGGAGTGGTGCTCGAGGATCAGAAGCGGCCGCGCCGCTGCGGTCACTTTGACGGCAAGCAGATCATGGATCTCGATGAATACCTTGCCAAGCTGCGCGCCGTTCTGGCCACCCGGCGAGAAATGTTTGTCATTGCACGTACCGACACAACCGATCCGGACGACATGGTCCGCCGCGTCACCGCGTTTGCTGACGCCGGAGCAGACGCCGTACTGATTGACGGGTTGCCAAACCTCGACATCATCCGCGAGCTCTCAAAAAAGATTGATCGCCCGTTCGGCTTTAACCAGATCGCAGGCGGCAAATCGCCAACCTGCACCCTAAGCGAGCTACGTGAAGCCGGCGCATCGATCATCATTTACAGTACGCCGTGCCTCTTTGCTGCCCAGGCGGCAATTGAAAAGGAAATGATCGCACTCAAGGCCAACGATGGATCGCTGGCAGGCAGCTTGATTGGCGTCAAGGACTGCACAAGCGTACTCAGTGAAAACCTCGCCAGGCGAGATCGCTAGCTGGCGCAAGCCCGAAGCGCGTCGTGCAGAATCACGAACGCTAAAAACTGCAGCACAAATGAAAACGGCGCGGAAAGAAACTTTCCGCGCCGTTAATTTTTTGTCCCCGCGAGTGCCGTCAGGCCGGCATCCTGAACCTGGGTTCAGATAGGTCACTTTCCTTTCGCATCAGGCACACCCGACATAAGGGGCGGGCACAACAGCGATTTCCAGGGTCCGCAACCGACGCCAATTAGCATTGGTTCAAGGAATATATGACCTTAACAAACACCGCAGGGAACAACTTGCGGAGGCGCTTAGAGCAACTTTTCCTGCGGCACCAGCACCGCTTCAAGTTTTGCCTCCATGTCTGAAATCCTACGCCGAACAGCGCCGAAGTCAAGCCCCGATCCGGGCTCGATTTTGGTATCCGACGCAGACGTTTCATTCTTCTGCGATAGGTGCTCATGAGCAATGTTGAGCGCGGCCATGACAGCAATGCGTTCAGCAATATTGCTCTTGGTCTTCTCGGCGATGTCGTGCATCTTGGCATCGACGAAAGCCACTGCCGCCAGCAAACCGTCGCGCTCTTCGGGCGGGCAGGCGACACGGTATTCTTTGCCGAGCAGAGTGATGTCGAGGAAATTCGCTTCGTTGGGCATCAGGGGGTCACATTCAGACTTTGGCTTCAGGCAACTGCCCGGCGAGCTGTTCGAGTCGTTCACGCGCATCGCCCATGCGTTTTGCGTAATCCGACTTGTCGTTTTCAGCAGCGGAAAGCTTCTGCCGAAGCTCGCCGTTTTCTGTTCGCAAGCTGCGGCAGAGCGCCGCTACCTGAGCGATTTTGCTCTCGAGTGCATTGAGTTCGTTAACCATGTGGCGAACTATAGGGTCAAAAACCAAGGTGAGTCAAGGACTAAGCGGATGTTTTAAATGTGATTTATTTCACAGATCACGGTAGATGCTGCGGTGCAAGACGAGTTCGCTTTATAATTGCGGATTCCGCCGCCTTCAAGGAACGGAAAAAATCGTGCAAGGTGCCACAACGCAGCGTTTGCAAAAAACGCCGCAGTGGTTAAACGGGAAACAGGTACGCGTTCGAAAGAAGCAATGCCTGTGCTGCCCCCGCAACGGTAAGCGAGTGAAGTAAAGGGTGTGTCGATATGCCACTGGGCGAATGCCTGGGAAGGCGACACCTCCAGACTCGTGAGCCCGGATACCGGCCTTCGCACAAATTAGCGGAAGTGCCGCGGGGAAGCGGTCATTGAATGCACGATGCAGCCTGCAAACGCACGCTCGTCCCGTTCGGATTTCTCCTTAGCGCAATTCCAATTACCAGCTCGTCGACTTGCGGGGACGCTTGTCGGCTATTGAGATAAATCTGACATGCATCGACTTTATTTCCTAAGCATTGTTACGCTTACCCTACTTGCCACCTGCCCGGCCCTCGCTGCCGAAAAAGAATTTGAAACGGTTGTCGTAAGCGCAACCCGCTTCAGCGAAGCAGACCCGGACATTGCAGCCAACATCAGCATCATTACCCGTCAGGACATTCGAAATACCCCCGCACAGAACCTGCCCGACGTACTCAGCACCCAAGCCGGCGTCAACGTCACCCAACTTGGCGGGAGCATTGGCCGGAATGCGTCGGTCGATATGCGCGGCTTCGGCTCGACCGCCACCAGCAATACGCTGATCCTGGTCGACGGTCTGCGCGTCAACCCGGTCGACATGGGTAGCGTCATCTGGTCATCCATTCCCCTGGAAAGCGTGGAACGAATCGAGATAGTCCGTGGATCGGGAACCGTACTCTATGGTGACGGCGCGACCGGCGGGGTAATCAACATCATCACCAATAAGTCTGGCCGTCCTATGGCCAGTATCACGGCCACATTGGGTGGCTATGGCCACAAAGGCGCCGACATCCAATTGGCCAATAGCAACGAAAAATCGTATTTCAACCTTTTCGTCAATTATGCCGATGCCAACGGCTATCGTAAAAACAGCCAGCAGGATCAGCAAGCCGCCAGCGGACGTGTTGGATGGTTACTGGATCATGGCGAAATCTTTGCAGACTTTTCCTCCTACAAAGAATCCAACGGCCTCCCGGGCTCCATTTTCAGCGTCGCCTTTCGCAATGATCCACGCAGTACGCGAGCACCAAAGAATGCTGAAGATCGCGATGGATACCGCATTCGCCCCGGAATTTCATACCGCATGAATGATCGACTCACGCTTGAGGGAGAGCTTGCCTTTGATCACCAAAAACTTGATGCCCAGTATTTTTCCGCCTCCGGCGACACAGCCACCGACCGCATCCGTGACACAACAGCCTTCACCCCACGCCTGCGCTGGCAACATGATCTTGCAACCATACCGAGCGAAACAGTATTTGGTTTTGACTATTACGATGGCAAGGTAACATCGAACAATACGGGTTTTGCCGACCAAGGCGCCTCTCAGAAAAGTACCGCATTTTACTTGCAGAACATTACGAAGCTTACTCATGACCTTGCGCTCACTCTTGGCGGCCGTACACAGCGCATGAGCCAGAAGGCACATCAGGATGCCTATACTCCGTTCTTCAGCCCCGCAATGGAGGGCGATGCCACTCGCTCGAAGAACGCTTTTGACCTCGGTTTGGCATACGCCGAAGAATCCTGGCGCATCTATGGCAAAACCGGAACCACCTTCCGCTTTGCCAACGTCGACGAACTCTTCGGTTACGACTCCGTTCTTTTCGTACCGGTATTCGCCGGCAACCTCAAGCCGCAGCATGGCAGAATCAACGAAGTCGGCGGTAGCATTGCACTCGGCCCGGCTAACATCCGCGCCTCTTTTTACAAACTGGATTTAACCGATGAAATTGGCTATGACGGATCGCTGTACGCAAACGTCAATTTCGATCCAACTCGCCGAAAAGGAGCCGAACTTGAAGCCAACTGGAAGGTCATCGAAAGCCTGCAAGCAAAAGTAACTTATGCCTATACCGACGCCACGTTCCGCGACGGCACTTACACCGGCAACGACGTTCCGCTCGTACCGCGCAACCAGGCCAGCGCTCAACTGACATGGAATGCAGGACGTACCGGCAGCTATTCAACGGTTGTACACCGTATTGGTGAACGTCGCTACGGCAGTGACTTTGCCAACACCCAAGGAATGCTCTCAGGCTACACGACACTTGACCTGCAAGCAGCCTGGAATCTCAAACCGTGGAACATCACGGGCAAAATTCTGAATGCGCTGGACAAAAAATACTCGCCTTTTGCCGGCTATTCAGCCTCCAATACCGACAAATATTACTACCCGGCTGATGGTCGGAGTTTCTTCGTTTCCGGACGTTACGACTTTTAACCCAATATGCCCACCCGCCGACGCGCTCTGCTCATCCTTGTCACCCTCATTGGGCTGTCGTTGCTGAGCATTGCGTGGTCGCTGATGGTCGGTAGCATAGCGGTTCGCCCGGCTGAAGCTTTCTCAACGCTGTTCAACAATGGCGGCGGCATAGCTGGCGATGTGGTGCGCAGCCTGCGTTTGCCGCGCGCACTGGCCGGGTTTGCTTGTGGCGGGCTGCTGGCGCTGGCCGGCGCCTTGCTGCAAATTTTGCTGCGTAACCCGCTCGCCGACCCCTATGTGCTGGGCATTTCCGGTGGCGCCGGTGTCGGC
>JBIJCY010000053.1:0-13163 GCA_044344385.1 Rhodocyclaceae bacterium
TGGTCAGGTAGGAGATGCAGCGCCGCGCGTCGACCTCGTAAGGCGCGACGATCGCCGCCGTCGGGCAGACGTCAATGCAGCGCCGGCAATCGCCGCAATGATCGTCCTGCGGTGCATCCGGTGGCAGTGGCAGCGTTGTGTAGATCTCGCCGAGAAAGTGCCAGGAGCCCTCGCGGCCCAGTGATAAGGTGTGTTTGCCACGCCAGGCTATGCCCGACTGACGGGCGAATTCGACTTCCATGACCGGTGCTGAATCGGAAAATGCCCGATAGACAAAACTGTCGGCGCTGCCATGTGCCGACAGTTCGCTGTGAATGCGGTCGGCCAGCTTTTGCAGGCGGTTGCGGATGACTTTGTGATAATCGCGACCCAGCGCATAGCGTGAAACGTAGGCGAGTTCGGGGTTGGCGAGTACCTGCTCACCGTCGGCGGCCTGCGGCCAGTAAGGCAGGCGGGCCGTGATGACGGACAGTGTGCCGGGCACCAGCGTCTGAGGTTCGGCACGCAAAGCCGCGTGTTTGGCCATATAATCCATCTCGCCGTGCCGGCCGAGTTCCAGCCAGCGCATCAGGTCCGGCGTCGCGGCAGAAACATCGGCGCCTGCGATACCGATGCCGGAGAAACCCAGGTCCAGCCCCCAGCGTTTGATTTTTTCGGCCAGCACGACAAAGTCAGTCGCGCCTTGAGGTTTGGTGCCCGTATTGCCGTCAATTTCGGAGTTTTTTTCTTGCATAGCCCGGATCATAACCAGTTCACGACTGCGCCGCATGCGCTAACGCTCGTCCTGCCGGACGAAGCCGCAACGACCTTACTTGGCCGCGAACTGGCGCCCTTAGTGGCTCCCGGCATGGTGGTCTGGCTTGACGGTGACCTCGGCGCCGGCAAAACGACCCTGAGCCGGGGGCTGCTGCGCGCGCTCGGTCACAGCGGCCCGGTAAAGAGCCCGACCTATTCACTGGTTGAAGTTTACGTAGTTTCGAGCATATACTGGTATCACTTTGATTTTTATCGTTTCAGTCATCCAGAAGAGTTTGCAGATGCAGGTTTTGGCGAGTATTTCCGTGACGATGCCGTGTGCCTGGTTGAATGGCCCGAAAAGGCCGTTGGCTACGTGCCGCAGGCCGATCTCGCCCTCGTCTTTCATTTTTCCGGAAATGGCCCCAATCCTGGCCGCGAAGTCGAACTTGTCGCCAGCAGTGAAGCGGGGCAGCGATGCCTGAGCGAACTCAAAAGCCGCTGGCCGTGCGCCGTGCGCTAATCAAGTTTGCCGGCGCCTCACTGCTTTTGCTGGTGACGCCTGTTGGCCGAGCCGCCACCAGCAAAAATCCAAGCATCCTCGCGGTTCGCGTCTGGCCGGCACCCGACTACACACGGGTCGCTATCGAGCACGATGCGCCGTTGAAATACACGCACTTCACGGTAAAAAACCCGGAACGGCTGGTGGTCGACCTCGAAGGCATCGAATTCAACAGCGTACTCGAAAGCCTGGCCAACAAGATCTCGCCGGACGACCCCAATATCAAGCTGCTGCGTGCCGGGCGCTACAAGCCGGGTGTTGTGCGCTTGGTGATGGAACTGAAGAACGAAGTCCGGCCGCAGGTTTTTGTTTTGCCGCCGGTCGGCGAGTACGGGCATCGTCTGGTGCTCGACGTTTATCCGCTGGAGGCGCCTGACCCACTGCTTTCGCTGCTCAACAAAATGGAGCGTGAGCCAGTCGCTGTTGAAAGCCGCCCCGAGGGCAGGGCAGAGCCAGCGCCGGAAGCCAGCGCTGAAGCCAAGCGCCAGGGCAAACCCATCGTCGATCGTTTGGTGACGATCACGCTTGATCCCGGGCACGGTGGTGAGGATCCCGGTGCGGTCGGGCGAGGCGGCAGCTACGAGAAGAATGTCACGCTGGCCGTCGCCAAACGGCTGAAAGCCAAGATTGACGCTGAACCAAACATGCGTGCGGTGCTGACGCGCGATTCGGATTTCTTTGTCCCGTTGCAAGTCCGCGTGCAGAAGGCGCGGCGCATTCATTCCGATCTCTTCGTGTCGATCCACGCCGATGCCTTTATCAAGCCGGATGCGCATGGTTCATCGGTCTTCGTCCTTTCCGAAAGCGGTGCGTCAAGCTCGGCGGCGCGTTACCTCGCGCAGAAGGAAAATGCTGCCGACCTGATTGGCGGAGTGAATATTGACGTTAAAGACCCGATGCTCGCCCGTACGCTGCTCGACCTGTCGCAAACGGCCACGATCAACGACAGTCTCAAACTCGGCAAGGCTGTTCTTGGCGAGTTGGGCGGCATCAACCGGCTGCACAAGGGCAGCGTGGAGCAGGCGGGTTTTGCCGTACTCAAAGCGCCGGACATCCCGTCGATTCTCATTGAGACCGCGTTCATCTCCAACCCGGAAGAGGAAAAACGGTTGAACGATGAGGCCTATCAGGACAAGATGGCCGAAGCGATTTTTTCGGGCATGAAGAAATACTTCGCCAAAAATCCGCCGCTCGCCAAGTCGAGGCTGGCAAGGCTTGATTAGGCGGCGCGCGTTAGTCTCTTATGACTCAACTCTTCACGATTTTTGAGCAGATTTTCAAAAACCTCACCGCTGTGGCCCAAGGCCAGGCTTGCGCGCAGGTGCGGGGGCGCAGAGGCAACGCAGAGAAAACCTGGTTTTCTCTGCGTTGCTTTTCTCCGCGCCTCTGCGCCTGCGCGCAAGCCTGGCCTTGGGCCACAGCGGTAAAGCCTTTTGTTTTTCCGGCTTGTCCGGCTAGGATTCCTGACGCTGGAAACGACAATAGTCTGTCTAAAGCCAGGCTCTTGATGTTTTGGTGCCGCTGAGCGGAATCGAACTGGAAGCCCTCGCAATGGGTGTGTTCGAGCGCTACGGCCGAGTCGGGTAGGCTGCAGGACCCGAGCATTGCCCATCGCAAGGCCATTACCGCCGCCGCCCGCTTGACCTGCTGCGTAAATGGCATGTCAAGATAGAAGAGTGGATTTTGGAGCAGGCGGACATAGAGCGGCCGGGTCAAGATGTAACTGCGGGCAATCGCCGCTTGAAAATAATATAAAATTTTGTATAATCAGACCATGAAAGCAGTCAATTTTTGCGGAGATTCACTCGACGCACTCAGGACGTTTCCCGAAAGCGCCAAGCGTGAAGCCGGATACCAGATAGATAAGGTGCAGCAGGGGCATGAGCCGGATGACTGGAAGCCGATGGCCGCCATCGGTGCAGGGGTGCGGGAGGTTCGCATATGGGACGAATCCGGCACCTTCCGCGTTATCTACTTGGCCAAGCTGGCCGACGCTGTCTATGTGCTGCACTGCTTCCAGAAGAAAACTGAGCAAACCAGCGACAAGGATGCGAAGCTAGCCCGAAAGCGATTCAAGGAACTGATGGAGAAAAAATCATGAGCGAGCAACGATTTAATAGTGTGTGGGATGCCATCGAGGACACGCCGCAGCAGGCTGCCAGCATGCGTGCCCGGTCGGAATTGATGATGGCCTTGCAGCAGTGGGTAAAGGCGGAAGGATTGACGCAGACCACCGCTGCCGGTCTGTTTGGAGTGACGCAGCCGCGCGTATCCGACCTGATGCGCGGGCGAATCAACTTGTTTTCGACCGATACCCTGATTGACATGGCTGCGACCGCCGGACTGTCGCCGCATGTCACCATCAAGGCGCCGAAAGCCACGAAAAAACGCACGTCGCCGGCAATGGTTGCTGCATAGCGCTGAAAACCACGCCGTGCAGCGCCATTGAAACCGCACACAAACGATTGGAGAGCGCGATATGAAAACACTGAGCACCCTCAAGCAGGAACTGCTTGGTGATGCCGAAGGACTCGCGGCTTATGACGCAATGGCTGACGAATTCGCCATCGTCAGGGAACTTGTCGCCGCGCGCGCCGGGTTGTCGCAAAGTGAAGTGGCGCAGCGCATGGGTACAACGCAAAGCGCGGTGGCCAGGATGGAAAGCGGCAAGCGCTTTCCGTCTATGCGAACTGTGGAGCGCTTCGCGCAAGCCGTGGGCGGGCATCTGGTGTTTCGCATCGAATAGCACGCGTGACTCGTAAAGCTGCGAGGCCGTGCTGGGCGATTAACGCTAAGGGGGAATTGAAATGAGCAATATCTTCAACCCGCCGCACCCCGGCGAAACGCTACGTGAGGATGTTATCCCGGCCTTGGGCTTGAGCGTTACTGAGGCGGCTGCGCGGCTTGACCCTGACCCGGTGCGCCAGTCCGTCAATACCGCACCAGTGCAATGATGGAAGCAGCAGGGATAAAGCCAGTGGCGGAAGTAACACCGATCAGAAAAGGAATTCAACATGCCTGAAATCTCCCGCTTCTTTGGCATCGTCATTTATATGAACTGGCGCGAGCATCCGCCCGTTCATTTTCACGCCGTCTATGCCGAGCATGAAGCCCTGATAACGCTTGATGGCAAGGTGTATTCAGGATCGTTGCCGGGGCGGGCGTTGTCGCTGGTGCGTGAATGGCTGGCGCTGCACCGTGATGACATTGCCGCTGACTGGGCGCTGGCGATGGCAAAGAAACCCTTGAACCCTATTGCCCCCTTGGAGTGACCCTCATGATTCTGCACACCACCGAAGTAACCCCGCTGCCCGGCTACCGCCTGCGCCTGCGCTTCAACAATGGCGAGGGGGGCGAGGTTGATCTATCGAACGAACTGGATGGCGAAGTATTCGAGCCGCTGCGGGATCCGGCGCAATTCGCTACTGCCATGCAACACCCGGTCATGAAAACCGTGGCCTGGGCGAACGGAGCCGACCTGGCGCCGGAATTTCTGATTGACCTGCTACACGAACAGAAGCAACACGCAGCGTAACGTTTTTGCCGCGCCTACATCGACGAAGATAAAACCGGGCACCTCACCCGGCTGGTGTGGCTACAGTGAATGGCAACTGGCGCATGACCTTCACCTTTGAAGCCGGCGACGCCGTGCTGGTCGATTATCAGGACTACCACTGAGAGGATATGAAATGAGCAGAATCTACAATCCGCCGCACCCCGGTGAAACATTACGCGAGGATGTTCTCCCGGCCTTGGGCTTGAGCGTGACGGAGGCAGCGGCGCAGCTTGGGGTTACTCGCCCGGCGTTATCGCGTGTGCTGAACGGCCACGCTGCCATTTCCCCCACTATGGCCCTGCGTCTTGAGGGCTGGCTTGGTATAGAGAACGGGGGCAGGGCTGACACGTGGATTGCGCAGCAGGCGTCCTTTGACTTGTGGCAAGCCCGCAAGACAGGCGCTCCGACCGTGCAGCGGGCGAACGTACAGAGCAATTCCCCCACCTGACGGATCAAGCCGCGCCACCTCCGTCAAGGCTGCTGGCGTAGCTACACTCGCATATTTCAGCAGGTGTATTTCTGTTGATTGAAATGCTGACCGCCCCTGTTCCGATTGGTGCGTGTGGCTTGGTATTGCTCAACGCTGGTTACACAGTGGTTACACGGAAGCCGGAAAGCAAAAAGCCCAACCTTGTGAGTTGGGCTAACCGCTTGATACTACTGGTGCCGCTGACCGGAATCGAACTGGTGACCTTCGCATTACGAATGCGCTGCTCTACCAACTGAGCTACAGCGGCAACAAGGCGCGGATTATACCGTTCCGGTCGATGCGGATCAATCGCTTGTTTGTCTTCGCTACTGGGCGGTGCGGTTTTGTTGGCAGCAAGGGATGGGTTTTGCGCTATTACCGTTCATTCGACACCACGCTCCGCTCATCGGCTCTTGCTGGCGAATTTCAATATCCTCAGTAGAATCAAGACATCAGGCAAAGCGGATGTTTGGGGAGTGCGTTTCCCCTAGAATAATTCAAGACAACGACACGAGGAGTTGCAATGCAAGCAATCAATACCGGCCGAATCAACCTGCGCAGTAGCGGGTTCTCGCTCCTCGAATTGATGATCGTTGTCGCGGTCATCGGCCTTCTTGTAGCAATTGCAATGCCTGGGTACGACAACTATATGCGGCGCATGAAGCTGGCTGACGGTGTTGCGGCGCTTGCCGATTATCGGGTCGCGCTGGAACAGTATTATCAGGATAACCGCAATTACGGGGCTGCTGCAGGTGGAGCCTGCGGTCTTGCCGGGTCGGCGACATCGACAGTAAACAAGTCCTTCACCTATGCCTGCGTGGTTGGCGCTACAGTCAATCAATATACCGTCACGGCCACAAGTCGCGCCGCAGCCGGTTTGGGGGCGGTTGGCGATTATGCGTACACGCTTAATGAGCAAAACATTCGCGCTACGACCAAGTTCAAGGGTGTTGTCAGTTCTACAACTCCTTGCTGGAAGGTTTCGGGGTCAGAATGCTGAACGATCGAAAAATTCGCGGCTTTACCACCATTGAACTGCTCATTGTCGTGATGATCATGGGAATTCTCCTGACCATCGCACTGCCCTCGTTCAGGAATCTGATGCTGAATTTCCAGATCAGGGCGCTCGCCGAATCCATCCTTAACGGCGTGCAACTGGCACGATCGGCCGCCGTCCAGCGCAACGAAAATGTAGTCTTTACGCTTACAGGCAACGCTTGGGCTGTAACGGTGGCGAGTGATGCGTCGCTGATACAGTCCCGTCCCGCTGGCGAAAGCGCTTCGAAAGTGTTCACCGGCGCCTTGCCGTCCACTGCGACGACGGTGACGTTCAATGGCCTGGGTCGAGTTGTTAACTCGACGACGGATATCAACACCATCGATGTCGATGTGCCGACGTCGGCCATGCCGGCGGCCGAGTCGCGGGATTTGCGTATCCGGATTCTTCCCGGGGGGCTCGTCAAATTGTGCGACCCCAATAAAACAGTTTCTACTGACGTCACCTACTGCCCATTATGAAACCGGATACCTGCCCTTCTCGCGTTAATGGCCACCAGCAGGGAAGCGTTCTGCTTGAAGCGCTAATCGCCATCGTCATCTTTTCGGTCGGGCTGGTCGGTCTGATCGGCATTCAGGCCAAGGCCGTTGGCATGAGTATCGACGCCAAGTATCGGGCGGACGCGGCTTACCTTTCCAATCAGATCGTGTCGCAAATGTGGCTTGATCGCGCCAATATTGCTACTTATGCACACAATGCAGGTACTGCGACTTGCGCCGCTGGCGCTGCTCCCTCGGCCAATGCAATAGTTCATAACGGTACGAGCTCGGGGGGCTGGACGTATCAGGTGGCGAAGTCATTGCCACAGGCTACGCAGGAGAAGCAGACGATCGTGGTTTCTACCTACTGCAACAACATTCTCAAGGGCCTGGCACCGAATCCTTGTGCAGCCACTGAGGTTGAGACTTATCAAGTCGCTGTCGGCATCTGCTGGCAAAGGCCGCAGGAAACGACGTCACATACCCACGTGACGCTCACACAAATCAATAAATGAGGATGGCGTGATGACACCTGAAGCCAGAACCTTGCCCGCTTTGACCATTGGGCACCCTTTCGCGAAGGGTTTCTCGCTTGTCGAATTGATGGTTGGCGTTGCAATATCGCTGATCATGTTCCTGGTGATCGGCGATGTTTTCATCAATTTTGAAAGCCAGAAGCGAGTCACCACGCTTGCTTCCGACACGCAATCGAGCGGCGGTATGGCTATTTTTGAAATGGAACAGGCGATTCGCAGTGCTGGTGCGGGGGTTGTTTCACCTAATTCGTTCTACTGTGTTCCGGCCAACACCAAAAGCTACTACGTACAAGCGGGTCCCCCTGCTACTGTCACAGCCCCGGTGCCGGGGTACGGGCAGTTTTTTGCGCCGGTGGTGATTACCAACGGCGCGGCGGGCGCTTCCGATACGATTGAATTACGCGTTGGTACGCCGGTCGCAAATCTGTCTCCCACCGCGCTTATGGCAGCTTTTGAGACGACCGATGAAGAGATTGCTGTTGCGCGAGGCGTCGGTTTCCCATTAGGTACTGTGCTCATGATTGTCGGGCCAACGCCAACCAGCGTACCTGCAACCGCTGCTGAAAAAGCAGCGGTGCGATGCACCGTGGTGGAAGTCACGGGCTTTCCCGATGCGGGGGATAAGAAGCGTCTGTCGGTCGCCCCCGCTGCGTCGGGTAATACCTGGAACCCGACAGTCGCCTACCGGGCTACCAATGCGTGGCCACGTTTCGACAAAGACGGCACCAATGTGTACACGACGGGAACCGGGACGGGCGGTATGCATTTCCGTACCTACAGCGTCAATGCCAACGGGCAGCTTCAGGTTGTCAATGCGCAGGCGGGAACCACCGCCAGCACCGAGGTGCTGGTTGCCGATGTCGTCAAGCTTCATGCCCAGTACGGCGTTTCCAGTGCCGTCGGCGTGCAGGATATACAGAAGTGGGTCGAGCCGGTTGCCGGTGGAACTTACGAGACTAACTGGAATGAGGGCAACCTGGACGCAGACAAAGTTACGCGCATCAAGGCCGTCCGCCTGGCCATTGTCATGCGCAGCCCGAGACTTGAAGCCGGCGTTGTCACGGGGACGTGCACCACCGCCGGAGGGGTTGTCAATAATGGCCCGTGTGCCTGGGAAGATACTGTGGCCAGCCCGGCACCACAGATTGACCTGAGCGCAGATGCCAACTGGCAGCGCTATCGTTACCGCGTATTCCAGACGATTGTTCCCGTGCGCAATATTATTTCGGCAGGCGTATAGATCATGCTCAGACAATCAAAATCAACGCTGCGCGCGGCACAGCGCGGCATCGCGCTGATGATGGCGATGATTGCCCTGGTGGCGATGTCGCTTGCGGCCATGGCACTGCTCAGGTCGGTCGATACCGGTAACACGATCGCCGGCAACGTTGCCTTCAGGCAGGCAGCCTCCCAAGCTGCTGACGTTGGCCTGGAGGCGGCTTTTGCCAATATCACAGCGACTTTAGCCCTCCCTGCCAATCTGGGCGCCAACAAGCCTAGCGGTTGCACAACGGCTTGCACCTACTATGCAACCACGCAGGCCCTTGGTGCTTCCGCCGCCGAAATAGCGACCGACATACCCGCCGTCATTAATTGGACGACTGTTCCCGCTGTTGTTACCACTGGCCTCTCGATTGATGGCGTCTATACGATCAGGTATGTAGTCGAACGGCTGTGCAGCATTGAGGGTGTGACCAACGAGAATCTTTCCGACGTATGCTTTGTTACCGAGATTCCGAAAGAATGCAGAGACGCTTCGCATGATTCCGCAGGCGTTTCGGTTTGCCAGGAAAAGCAGGGTACTTATTTCCGTGCCTCCTTTTATGTTACGGGTCCGCGCAATACCAAAAGCTATTCGCAAGCGAGCTTTGTTCGCTATGTTTCTTATCTTTGATGCCACTGGAGAAACGTCATGAAGTATAGACTCCACAGCCTTTTGCTTGCAGCGCTGTTGTCGCTGCAACTCGTGCCCTTGAACTCGGCCGCGACGGATCTGACCGACGTTCCCATGGCCGTCAAGAATACGGTCAAGCCGAACATCATGTTTATCCTGGACAATTCCGGCAGTATGGACTGGCGGTCGATTACTGGCAAAGATGCGACTAGTCAGTACACTACAAGTAATGTCGATTTCTATTCCGCTCTGGTGAACCAGTTGTATTACGACCCGGAGACGCGCTACATCCCGGGCATCGATAAATCGAGTTTTTCTACCAGTACGCCAGCCGGCACGCCGATGGCAAATGCCGTCACATCCAGTGCGGGCGCATTGAATGACCCCTATCTGGCGCCGACGGGGACTAAAACAGATCTGACCAAGAGCTGTTATTACACCGGTGCAACAGCTCCGCTGGCGCCAACCGGCGGAACCACCTCGGGAACCTGTCGGAATTATGCATTAGGCACTTACGACCAAGGGCCGATCGCTTTTACCGCCTACTACTATCAATACACGGGCGCTCTCCCCGCACCTATCGGTGTGCACAACGTGGCCTTGGCTCCAGCCACCATTGCTTTATACTCTCGTCGGGATATCCTTCCGGCAACGGCCAGTTATACCCGTGGCGCTAACCGGACGGACTGTTCCGTTTCCGGTTCGGTTGCAACGTGTACTTATGCCCAGGAAATCCAGAATTTTGCCAACTGGTTCAGCTATTACCGGACGCGGATTCTGACCATGAAAACGACAATGGGGCTGTCGTTTGCGGGCTTGACCGATAAATACCGGCTCGGTTTTTCAACCATCAACAACACGGCCAGCACGGGCAACTCGACCGGGCAGCATTTTAAGGCGATGGCCGACTTCACCGATGCGATCAAAATAGCCTGGTTCACTGAGCTGTACTCGATCGATCCCAACAACGGCACGCCGCTGCAGGCTGCGCTGCGGCGGGTTGGCCGCTATTACTCAGGACTCGGTATGGGCTACTCTACTGCTGGAGTAGGTACCGATGACCCTGTTCAGTTTTCGTGCCAGCACAACTATGCGATTCTCTCGACCGATGGTTTCTGGAACAGCAATACCGTGACCCTTGGCAATACGGATTTGACTGTTCCCACGCTACCGGTTACCGCCCTTGACCCTGTTCCGGCAACCGGGCTGACCGCCGGGGCTACGTGGCCCAGACCGTTCTATGAAGGGCCAACGGCGGCGAGTAATACCGTGGCCGATGTCGCTACCTATTACTGGGTTACCGACCTCAGAACGAGTGGTGGCTTGTCGACCAACAACGTTCCGGTCAATAGTTCAGATCCGGCCTCCTGGCAGCATATGACAACTTTTACCATCGGTCTTGGCGCTGACGGTAGCAAGGATTATATTGAGGACTACTTGACGGCGACGACGGGTTTCTATGCCAATGTGAAGGCTGGAACCGATAATTGGCCGGTGCCTGTCGCGGATACCAATACGGCGATTGATGATCTGTGGCATGCGGCGGTTAATGGTCACGGGCAGTATTTTTCCGCAAAAAATCCGACCAAGTTGCGTACCGGCTTGCAGAAGGTGCTTGATGATATTGTGGCACGTTCCGGTTCGGCGGCCGCTGTGGCGGTTGCCAACGCCAACGTTTCTTCCGGTGACAATGCCGCCTACGCTTCCAGCTACAATTCTGGCACGTGGACGGGGAATCTGGATGCCTATGCCCTTGATCTGAACACCGGCGAGCAATCAACGACCTCGTTGTGGACCTCGGGTAACGCGCAAACGCAACTGGATTTGCGCACTCCTGCCGTGACCGATCGCTTCATTGTCAGCTATAGCGGCACCGGCTTTGCGTCGTCCGGCGTGCAGTTTCAGTCGTCATCGGCAACGCTCAGTGCAACGATCGCGAGCAAGCTCAGTACTGCTCAGGAAACGCGGCTCAATACGCCGACCCAGACCGATGGTGCGACCGTGCTTGCCTACCTGCGCGGCGATCGAACGAATGAAGCGGCTACCGCCTCTCCAGTTTATCGCACCCGCGCCCATCTGCTTGGCGATATCATCAATGCCGAGCCGGTGGTGATTCGCGCGCCGGCGCGCCGTTACTTTGACAGCGGTTATGCTGCCTTCAAGATAGCGCAGAAAGACCGTACAAAAATGGTGGTGCAGGGTGCCAACGATGGCATGGTACATGTGTTCAATGCCACGACCGGTGCTGAAAACTGGGCTTATGTCCCGAACTTGCTGATCCAGATGGATGATCCGACAAACAGCGGGACCAGCGTGCTGAACATGTTGTCGCGTCAAACCTACGCGCACCGGATGTTTGTCGATGCCACGCCGTATGCGGGTGATGTTGATTTCGGCAATACCGACGGCGCATCAGCGACGACACCAGACTGGCGCACACTCCTTGTCGGTGGTCTGGGCAAGGGCGGGCGCGGGGTCTATGCGCTGGATATGACCAATCCCAGCGTCAGCGGTGAATCCGGTGCGGCTGCCAATGTCCTCTGGGAGTTCCCGAATGCGACCACCGATGCGACCGTCAAAGCCAATACGGGCTATGTGTTCGGGCGGCCACTTATTGTCAAGACTAAAGCCAAGGGTTGGGTCGTGCTGGTGGCGTCTGGTTATAACAATGGCACTGGAACGGATAACAGCGGTGGCGACGGCCACGGTTATCTGTTCGTCCTCAACGCCCGCACCGGTGAATTGATCAGTGCGATTGATACCACGGTCGGCTCAACAGCCACGCCGTCGGGGATATCCCACCTGTCTGCCTTTGTTGTAGATGCTGATTACAACAACACGGTATCGCATGTTTATGGTGGAGACCTTCTGGGTAATGTCTGGCGTTTTGATCTTTCGCACCTGACCGATTACACACAATGGGGCGTCAAGCGTTTGGCTATCGTCAAGGACGGTAGCAGCGGTGGGGCCAATACGCAACCGGTGACCACCGAACCGCGACTCGCCACTGTAAATATTGGGGGAGCGTACAAGCGATTTGTTTACGTGGCGACAGGCCGTTATCTGGGGGATACCGATGTCCCGATCTCCGCCTCCGAAACACTGCCCGGTTCCCAGAAGCAAACCATCTACGCGTTGGTCGATGATCTGACCAATCCGTCGGGAATCGACCCGGTGATTGCCGATAATCTGCGGGGGTCTCTGCAGGGGCAGGCTTTCACTCGCACGGCTACTACCGCCACGGTAACCACGACAGCGGTTGACTATACGACCAAGAAAGGCTGGTACATCGATCTTGCGGATACCGGTACGACGCCGTCCGAGCGTGTGAATACCAACCCGGCGCTGGTTTCCGGCGCATTGATCCTGACCGCCAATACGCCAAGCTCGGATGCTTGCTTGCCCGGTGGCTCAAGCTGGCTTTATGTTCTGGATTACACGACCGGTGGCGCTTTGACGACGTCGACGACGGGTTTGGCCGGCATCAAGTTGGGCGATGCGCTGGCCAGTCGCCCGGTGGTCATTCTTTTGCCAAGTGGTGCTATCAAGGTTTTGGTTCGTACCAGCGATAGTAAAACCCTGACGCCGGAAACGGGTATTCCAGTCAAGGCTCTTAAAGCGCCCAAACGAGCGGCGACGCGAGAGATTTTGAAGTAATCAGTTGTCGGAGATACGCGCTTTACCCGGACGGGCCGAAATGGCCCGTCTTTTTTTGCTTCGGGTTTTTGTCTGGCGGTGACGTTGCGAAGTTTCGTAAGCGCGGGTAGTCAATGCTGCCCGGTTGGCGAAAATAATCTCGATGAACCTGTTTACATGATCCCGATGATTTCAACTTCGAAGCGGATCGGCTTGCCGGCGAGCGGGTGATTGAAGTC
>JBIJCY010000309.1:0-3807 GCA_044344385.1 Rhodocyclaceae bacterium
GTGAAAAAGTCATGCAGGCGCTGCTCACTGAAGCACCGGGCGCCGAATTGCGCCGCGTCGAATTCATCGGCCCGCAGGTCGGCAAAGAACTTGCCGAGAATGGTGCTCTGGCACTGCTGCTGGTCGTCATGGGCATCGTCATTTACCTGGCCTTCCGCTTCGAATGGCGTTTCTCGGTGTCGGCGATTATTGCCAACCTGCACGACGTGATTATCATCCTCGGCTTCTTCGCCTTCTTCCAGTGGGAGTTCTCGCTCTCGGTGCTGGCTGCCGTGCTCGCCGTGCTGGGTTACTCGGTTAACGAGTCCGTCGTCGTATTCGACCGGGTACGCGAAACCTTCCGGAAAGCGCGCGGGCTGACCACCGCACAGGTGCTTGACCACGCCATTACCAGCACTATCTCGCGCACCATCATCACGCATGGATCGACGCAACTGATGGTGCTCTCAATGCTGATTTTCGGCGGCGAAACGCTGTACTACTTCGCGCTGGCGCTGACCATCGGCATCTGCTTCGGCATCTACTCCTCGGTACTCGTTGCCAGCCCGCTGGTGATGTGGCTGGGCGTCTCGCGCGAGCAGTTCATCACGGTAAAGAAGCAGGTCGAGGGCGCCAACGAAGACGGCGCAGTTGTTTAAACCAGGCCGAATTTCCTCGGGACGAACGGGCGCCAGACAGGCGCCCGTTCTTTTTTAGCGGCAAGCGTCATGACCACCTGATTGGCCGACTGGCGGCAAAAATGTTACATTCGCGTTTTCACTCCAAAGCTGCCGGCCGGACTATTGCGCCGGGGCAGCTCCCTTGATGGACATCGTCCTGCTGCTCTGCCTGATTCTGCTCAATGGCGTCCTCGCCATGTCGGAAATCGCCGTCGTCTCATCACGCAAATCACGTCTGCAGCGACTGGCCGATGACGGCAGCCCGGGTGCAGCGTCCGCGCTGGAACTCAGTAACGAACCCTCCACTTTTCTGTCGACTGTTCAGGTTGGCATCACGACTGTCGGCATTCTGAGCGGCGCCATCGGCGAGGCGGCGCTGGCCGACCCGCTGGCAGCATGGTTGGCCGGTTTCCCTCTTCTCGCCGACCACGCAAAAGGCATCGCACTGACGCTGGTCGTTATCATGCTCACCTACTTCGCCGTGGTGATCGGCGAACGGGTACCCAAACGACTGGGGCTTCTAGCGCCTGAAACGATCGCCTCGCTGGTTGCACCGCCGATGAACGTGCTGTCGCGCGCGGCACGACCATTGGTCTGGCTTCTGTCGTCGTCGTCCAGCCTGCTGCTTCGCCTGATCTCTGCCCGCCGCAGCGAGGAGCCGCCGGTAACCAACGATGAAATCAACGTTTTGATGGGGCAGGGCGCTGAGGCTGGCGTTTTCCACGAGAGCGAACAGGTCCTTGTCTCGAACGTGCTACGCCTTGATGAGCAGCGCATCGGCGCGATCATGACACACCGCAACGACATCCATACGCTCGATCTCGACCAGCCGGAATCACAGATCCGCAAGTGTCTTGCTGAATGCCCTTATACGCGCATCGTCGTCTGCCGTGATGGTCTTGAGCATATTGTCGGCATTTTGCGCACGGCGGATCTGCTCAAGGCGGCGCTGGCCGGTGAGCCGCTTGAAATAGAGAAGTTCCTGCGCCCGCCGCTCTACGTCCCCGAGGGGGTAACGACCACGCATCTGCTTGAAAGCTTTCGCAAGGCTCACCAGCAATGCGCACTGATCGTCGATGAATATGGCGAATTGCAGGGCATGGTCACCCTCACCGACGTGCTGACCTCGATCGTTGGAGAAATTCCCTCGTCAGACTTTGCCGAAGATCAGGATATTGTCGTTCGTGAAGATGGGTCGTGGCTGGTCGATGGCAGCGTGACCGTGGAACGACTGAAACTGGTTTTGAAAATCGAAGACGAACTGCCTGGCGAAGAGGAAAACGCCTTCAATACCCTAGGGGGCTTCGTCATGTTCGTACTTGGCCGTATCCCGCTGGTCACCGACCGTTTCGAGGTGGCGGGGCACCGCATCGAAGTCGTCGATATGGACAAGAACCGGGTGGACAAGGTCTGGATCACAAAAACTGTCTCGCCGGCACATGATTCATCCGGCGCGCCGGCGCAATAGCTACGCGTAATACCCTTCCCACAGCCTACTAACGCAGAACCTGCCGTCGCTCGCAGGAGGCTTCTACCGCCTCGGGCCAGCGTGCCGAAATAAAATCAACCACCGCACGGGCGCTGGCAAAGCGTTGGCTGGGCTCTTTTGCCATCATCCGGTCGAGCAACTCCTGATACGCCGCAAAACGCGCTTCAAGGCGCGGCGACGGCGCGAACAGGTGCTGCCCGAGCAGTGCTTCGAGCTTCTCTGCGGCATAGGGTCTGGCGCCGGTCAGCATCTCGAAAAATATCACGCCCAGACTGTAAATATCGGTGGCGGGGCTTACCGGCTTGCCCATTGCCTGCTCGGGGCTCAGATAGGAGGGCGTACCAACAATCTCGCCATGCAGGGTGTGTCCGAATTCGATTTCACAGAGCTTGGCAATGCCGAAATCAACCAGCGCAACACTGCCCTCGGCGCGCAGCATCAGGTTGTCGGGCTTGACGTCGCGGTGGACAATGCCCTGCGCATGAATCTCGACGAGGGCGAGCGCGACCTGTAGCACCACACCGAGCGCTTCGTTCTCCAGGAAGCCGCCAACCATGCGCTTTTTGATGTCGCCCGCAGGAAAATACTCCATGGCGAGATAGACATGCTCATCCGTAATGCCCTGCTCAAAAATCCTGACCACATTCGGATGATCGATCTGCGACAGCAGCGCGTATTCCTGAATAAAACGGTGCAGTAGCGCGGCATCCTGGTTGATGCGCGTATCCAGCACTTTGAGCACCAGTTCGAAATTATCGGCCTCGCGAACGGCAAGAAACACCTCCGACATCCCGCCGCTACCAATCTTGCGCAACAGTCGATAGCCTTTGATGCAAACAGGCGCGGTTGCAACCACATCACTTAATCGCAGGGTGCCGCTTCGTGCAGCAGGTGGGCCGGCAGAAGCATCTGCAGGGATGTGGCGCTTGATCCGCGCGTTGATCGCAGTCAGCAACTCTTCCTGCGAGAAGGGCTTGGTGAGGTAATCATCGGCACCAAGATTCATCGCCCGGCGCATATCGACCCGATCAGCAAGCGCCGTCAGGAAAATGACCGGTATCCGGGAAATCAGCGGATCGGCACGCAAGGCCTCAAGAAAGCCATAGCCGTCAAGCACCGGCATCATGACATCGGACAGAATCAGTGCCGGAAGATGTTGGCGAGCCAACGCAATGGCAACGTCGCCGTTTTCAGCCGTCAGTACGTCGAAGTTTTCCATCCGGAGCATACGCCCCAGATTTTTGCGTATCTCCGCCTCATCTTCAACCACCAGAATTTTCACACGATCATCCGTTCAGCCTGTGCTGCAACAAGAAATATCGCAAGGCCCGCATCAACAGCAGCCGGGCTCACTCAGCAAAGACATGTTTCGTACGCAGCGTATTCTTTTCCTCAATCAAGCTTAGAAGCCGATCGATATTCGGGTGTTTGCCTGGATGCAAGCGCGCATCCTCGGTGTGCTCGGCAAAAATCTCCAGTCCTTTTTTCGCAGCATCCGGCGTAATCGCGCCAAAGGTCTGCGCCAAATGATTGTAGACCGACAAGGAACCCTGACTTCCGGGCTTGTTCTCGATGGCCACGAGCACATTGCCGTCGGCATCGAGCAAATTGATTGCCGCGAGATGAGAAATCCCCGGCAGTTTTTTCAAATTTTCAGAA
>JBIJCY010000054.1:0-13103 GCA_044344385.1 Rhodocyclaceae bacterium
CTACGGCAAAAGCGGGTGAACAGGGTGATTGCGGCGGTCTGCCGTGACGGGTGAGCGATCCACGCTTCAAAATCCTCGGCGCTTTGCAGCGTCAGCCAGTCTTCAAGTTTGCCGCCCAGTATTGCCTGCTGGTACCAGTCGATATAGCTCTCGATGATTGCCTCGGCGTCGGCGATGTGGCGCGCCGAGTGTAGTGAAGTCACGCCGCCCGGCACCATGTAGGATGAGTGCGGCCACTGGCCGCCGAATAAGGCGACGATTTCAAGCAGGCGCTTGCTGTGCTGGATGGTCTGCCGGTAGATGCTGCCTTTCATCTCCTCAAAGGCGGCGACCACTTCGCTATAGCCGGGCAGCGCGGCGTAGGCCGGGTTGCACAGGTCGATGCAGAACATCAGAAATGTTTGCCGCGAGTCAGATTGCACCTCTTCGGCCATCAGACAGAGGTTGCGCACGCGGGTGGCGTTGGCCGGTATTGGGATGGCGAAGGCCTGCTCCAGCGCCTGCGCCGCTGCCATCAGGTGCGCCGTGCCGCAGATGCCGCAGATACGCGGCGTGATCGCCAGCGCGTCCATGGGTGCGCGACCGACCATGATTTGTTCGAAGCCACGGTACAGCGTGCCAATGCTCCAGGCATCGACGATCCGCCCGTCTTCGACCGCTACCTCGATTTCCAGATCGCCTTCAACGCGATTCAGATTGAGCCGTATTTTGCGCGTCATCGCTATTCTCGCTTTTCGGGAAGGTCAGGGCTTCTTGTTGCGCGCAATAACGCGCTCCGGCGCGGCGGCACGGGCCAGTCCTTTGTACGCCATGTAGCTTGGTCGATTGACACCGAGCGGCAAGGTGGTGGGTACCTCGCCGACCTTTTCCGTGGCGAACAGCGGCGCATTGCGCGGGAAGTCGGGCATGGTGCAGCCGAGGCACGGCACACCGGCCCGTGTCTTGCTGCTGCGCCGGTTCCATAGCTCGGTGTTGCAGGGGGCGAGCGTGAGCGGCCCCTGGCAGCCAAGGTTGAAGAACAGACAGCCTTCATGGCCAAATTCGGTCTCTTCTATGTGGAACTCGTGATACTCGTTACGTGTGCAGCCCTGATGGACCAGTGATTGGTAATATTCTTCCGGCATGTTCCACTGGTTAAGTGGCAGAGCTCGGCCCTTGAGCAGCGCATCGAAGGTGCCGATGACTGTGGCGGGATGGGCGGGACAGCCAGAGAGATTGATTACCGGCAGGCCGCTTTTGGCGCGCCATGTTGATTCAAACAAGCCGCCCGGTTGATGCTTGCGGAACTGCATGCCGATGGCGTCGGTCGGGTTGGGCGGGGCTGCGGTGACGCCGCCAAAAGAGGCGCAGGTGCCTACCGCAACCACCACATGCGCCGCCGCTGCCAACTCGCGGACGATGTCCATCTTCGCTCGTCCCATGAAAGTGTCAAACAGGCCGCTGCCGTTAGGGCCGGTTTCGATACTGCCTTCGATGCAGAGGACGGTGAGTTCGCGCTGGCCGGCGACAATTTCGGCCATTTCACGGGCGAAGGTCGCCGTGGACTTGCGGGAGAGGGAAGGGTGCCAGAGCAACTCGATGTTTTTCTGGGCGATGAACTCGGCCAGGTCGGGGCTCTCCGCGCACAACAGCGCCATTGAATCACCGCTGCAACCGCCGGTTTGTAACCAGATCAAGGAAGGCATATTTGCATCCTTTCAAGTGGAAAATCAGAGCGGCACCCTTGTTGTCCGATTACGGGGCGAGGCGACGGTCAGATGGTCGCAGCCCACTCTTCGGGCGGCAGCAATTTTTGCGGCTTTCGCGGCTATTACAGCACAAGATTAGTTCCCTTGATCGGAAAACTTATTGGCTCAAACGGGCTTCTCTGCGCCGGTTTGTTCCGGCGCGTTCAAAGGCAGTACCAGCGTAAAGCAGCTGCCTTCGCCGGGGATGCTGTCTGCCGTGATGCGCCCGCCGAGAACGCCGAAGACGATGTTGTGCACGATGTTCAGCCCCAGCCCGCTACCGCCTTGCCCGAGGCGGGTAGTGAAAAACGGGTCGAAGATGCGAGGCAGCACGCTGGCCGGGATGCCCTTGCCGTCGTCGCTGATTTTCAGCACGACCTGATCGCCGTCTGCGGGTTTCTCTGCTTCAATGCGAATTCGCCCGGTTTTCAGGCCGTCGAAAGCGTGGATGATGCCGTTGTTGATCAGGTTGGTCACGACCTGGCCCAATGGCCCGGGGAAGCTTTCCATCAGGATGTTTGTCGAGATGCTCTGTTCGACAATGTAGGGTGTTTTTTTGATGGTCGGGCCGAGCGAGGTGATGATTTCGGCGACCATTTCCGCCAGATTGAAACTTCGCCGTTGCGAACTCGTCTGGTCGACCGCCACCTGCTTGAAGCTGGAAACCAGTTCAGCTGCCTTGCTCAAATTGCGCACCAGCACATCACCGGCGGTATCGGTGTCGCCGAGAAACTCGTCGAGCATCGACTTCTTCAGGCCGGTTTTCAGCGACTCCTTCATTTTTTTGCTGGTCTCAATGAGATGACTGGCGACCATCAGGCTGTTGCCGATTGGCGTATTCAGCTCATGCGCCACCCCGGCGACCATGGAACCGAGGGCGGCCAGTTTCTCGCTGCGCACCAGTTCATCCTGCGTCTGTTCGAGGTTTTCGATGACGTTGCCGAGGTCTTTCAGGGCTTGCTGCAGTGCCTCTGCCCGCTCGTTCAGCGCCACTTCTGCCTGGCGTTGTTCGGTGATGTCGCGCAGCGTTTCGATGGCGCCGACCACCTGTCCTGCACCATCGCGTAGCGGCGCTGCTGTAAAGTAAAGCCAGCGTCCGGACTCGCCGAAATTCGGGAAAAAGCCTTCGGCTTCGAAGGCGCCGTCGATGATCCTGGAGCGCCGCCATTTGTTGGCGTAAAACCGGTCGACGTCCTCGCCTACTTTGCGCCCGGCTTCGCCGGAAACGATCAGGTCGGCCATTGTCGGTCGTTCATTTTCGTAGAAGTACCGCCAGGCCTCGTTTGTTCCCAGTGCCGTCGTTGCGCTGATGCCGGTGAGGTTTTCGCAGGCACGGTTCCAGTGCGTGATGCAATGTTCGCGGTTGAGGACGAAGGCGGCGACCGGGCTGCCTTCGACGATTTGTGCCAGCCGGGTACGAGTTTCGTCACGTTCGATGCCGGCGCGCAAGGCTTCCTGTTCGGCACGTTTGTAAGCGCCAACCTCGGCTGCAACGCCTACGTAACCGAGAAATCTGCTGTCCTCATCGAATTTTGGCCGACCGCTGACGCGGAACCAGATTGGCCGGTTACCGCTTTCGCTCGGGTACTCGAAGTCGCGAAACGGCAGGTGTGCTTCATGCGTTCGGATGTGGCCTGCCCAGTCGACTCCCGTAGATTCCAGCGAGCCAAGACTCTCCCAGCGTTTTTTGCCGAGAGTGAGCGGTAGCGAGACGCCGGTGATTTCGGCAAACTCGCGTGAAAAAAAGGTGAAGCAGAAATTTTCGTCCTGCTCCCAGTACCAGTCGGCAGCCAGATCCGAATAGTTCTTGTAGCGTTGTTCGGCTTCTTCGCGTTCATGCAGGCGAGTGCCGTCAACCAGCAGACCGGCGATCTGATAGTCGTCTGCGTGCCCTGTTTCATGCAGGCGGCAGACCTGACGCAGCCAGCGGTAATCGCCTTGCGGCTGGATGATCCTGAACAGAGAGACGACCTCTTGCCCCGCAGCAAGCGCGGTGTAATCGGGGAGTGCTGCTGCGGCGGTATCGCGCGGATGCAACCAGGGTGTCAGCCAGGTCTCGTCGGGCAGGATCGTCGCCGCGCTGCCGAGCAGATGGCTCAGGCCATCTGCGACGTAGACAGGCTTCACCTCGCCATTCTGCACATGCAGGAGAAATGGCACGGCCGACAGGCTGCCCAGCAAGGCCGGGAGCAAGTCTGTGGCTTCGGCGAGTGTTTTGTCTGTCATCAGATGCCTTCTCCGCTGTGATAGGTGGCGGAAATTTCCTGCACTGCCGGTGTTGTTGCATTGTTTGGCGGCGCGTCCTGCGCATTGCCCTGCTCGGGTGCGGTCAGTGGCAGTGTTAGCGTGAAGCAGCTACCTGCGCCGGGTGTGCTCTCGGCGATGATGCGCCCGCCAAGAATGCTGAAGACGATGTTGTGCACGATGTTGAGGCCGAGGCCGCTGCCGCCTTGCCCGAGTCGGGTAGTGAAGAAGGGGTCGAAGATGCGCGGCAAGACGTCACTTGGAATGCCTTTGCCATTGTCGGTAATCTTGAGTACGACTTGCTCGCTGTCTTGTGATTTTTCGGCTGCAATGCGAATCAGCCCGCTTGGTCCGCTGTCGAAACCATGAATGATGCCGTTGTTGATCAGGTTGGTGATCACCTGGCCGAGGGGGCCGGGGAAACTCTCCATCAGGATGTCGGCAGCGACGTCCTGTTCAACGACGTAGGGCGTCGCCTTGATGGTCGGGCCGAGTGAAGTGATTACTTCGCCAATCATTTCGGCCAGCTTGAAGCTTCGCCGTTGCGAACTCGTCTGGTCAACGGCGACCTGCTTGAAACTGGAAACCAGATTGGCTGCTTTGCCGAGGTTGCGTACCAGTACATCACCAGCCGTGTCGGTATCGGCCAGAAACTCATCGAGCATCGATTTCTTCAGGCCGGTCCTCAGTGATTCCTTCATTTTTTTGCTGGTTTCAACAAGATGGCTGGCGACCATCAGGCTGTTTCCGATCGGCGTATTCAGTTCATGCGCGACGCCTGCGACCATTGAGCCGAGCGCTGCCATTTTTTCGCTGCGCACCAGTTCATCCTGCGTCTGTTCGAGGTTTTCGATGACGTTGCCGAGGTCTTTCAGCGCTTGTTGCAGGGCTTGCGCTCTATCGTTGAGTGCGCTTTCCGCCGTGCGCTGTTCGGTGATATCGCGCAGCGTTTCGATGGCGCCGACGACTTGCCCTGCCTCATCGCGTAGCGGTGCTGCGGTGAAGAAGAGCCAGCGACCGGACTCGCCAAAATTCGGGAAAAAACTTTCAGCTTCAAAAGCGCCGTCGATGATTTCCGAGCGCCGCCAGTTGTCGGCATACAACTTGTCGAGTTCGCCCGCCAGTTCTCCTGAAACGATCAGATCAGCCATCATTGGTCGTTCGTTTTCGTAGAAGTAGCGCCACGTTTCGCGGGTGCCCAGGATGGATGCTGCACTGACGCCGGTCAGATTTTCGCAAGCACGGTTCCAGTGCGTTACATGGCGCTCGTGGTCGAGCACGTAAGCCGCCACCGGGCTGCCGTCCACAATCTGGGCGAGCCGGTCCTGTGCGGCACCGAGGTAGGCTAGCGTCTGGTGCAGGGTCTCGGTTCGTTCTGTGATTTTTTGTTCAAGCGTGGTGTTGAACTCCTGCAGGGCGATCTCGCTCCGCTTGCGCTCGGTAATATCAGTGTAGGTGGTGATAAAGCCGCCATCGGGCAAAGGTTTGCCGTTGATTTCAATAATGCGGCCATCAGGTCGTTCGCGTTCGAACAGGTGCGCTTCAAAGCGGCGAGCCAGTGCGACCCGTGCCCGGACCATTTTTTCAACATCGCCCGGCCCGTATTCGCCACGCTCGGCGTTGTATCTGAAAATCGCCTCCAGCGGTGCGCCGCTGACGCCCAGCGATTCGGGCAGGTCGAGCAGTTCAAGGAAACGTTGGTTGCAGACCTTCACATTCAGGTCGGCATCCATCAAGCTGACGCCCTGGGTCAGGTTGCTGATGGTGTTATGCAGCACTTTCAGCAATCTTTCCATCTCGCGCTCACCACGCTTGCGTTCGGTGATATCGGTATAGGTGGAAATGAAGCCGCCGTCCGGCAGCGGCTTGCCGACGATTTCGATGACGCGGCCGTCCGGGCGCTCGCGCTCGAACTGGTGCGGCTTGAGTTGGCTGGCCTGGAGGACTCTTGCCTGTACCTGTTCCTCGATATTGCCGGGGCCGTATTCGCCGCGCTCGGCGTTATTTCTGGCAAAGGCTGAGAAGGGCGTGCCGATGCGCGCCAAAGACTCGGGGAAATCGTGCAACTCCATGAAGAGCTGGTTGCAGACGGCGAGATTGAGGTCGGCATCGAACATCGAGAGGCCCTGGTTGATATTGCTGACGGCGTCACGTAACACAGCCAGTGATTTCTCCATTTCACGTTGCCGTGCCAGTTGTTCGTCCTGCTTGCGCTCGGTGATGTCTTCCTGCAACAGGATGAAACCCGATGGCCTATCACCGATCATGACGGGGGAGCCGCGCACCAGCAGCGTGCCGCCGCCCGGCCGTGTAAGTTCGACCGAATGCGCCTGGAACATCGAGAGTCTCGCGAAACGGTTTTCTACCAGTTCTTCGAGGTCGCCGGGGCCATAACAACCGACTTCAGCCAGGTGGCGAATGACGGTCTTGATCGATAGACCCTTGTGCATGAAGCTATCCGGCAGGCTGAAGAGGTGCTCTACATGGCTGTTCCAATAGACCGCATCAAGCGATTTGTCGAGAACAAAAACGCCGAAGGGTAGATTGTCGAGAACTTCCTGAAAGTAGGATGAGGTTTGCAGCGCCTCTTCTTCCGCTTTTTGTTTCAGTGCAGCCTCGGCGATGCGGCGTTCGGTGACATCCTGCAGCGTTTCGATGGCGCCAATGACCTCGCCATTGGCATCGCGAAGCGGTGCGGCGGTAAAAAACAACCAGCGACCTTCTGCGCCAAAATTCGGGAAAAAACTCTCGGCTTCATAGGCACCCTCGATAATGTCCGAGCGTCGCCACGTATCGGAATAAAGTGCACTGACCTCACCGCCTGACTCGCCATCGATAATCAGGTCGGCCATGACGGCCCGTTCGCTGGAATAGAAAGCGCGCCACTGTTCATTTGTGCCGATGAGAGATGCTGCGCTGACGCCGGTCAATGCCTCGCAGGCGTGGTTCCAGTAGGTGACGCGGTGTTCCCGGTCGAGAACAAAGGTCGGGACCGGGCTGCCATCGACGATTTGTGCCAGGCGGGTCCGGTTCTCTTCGCGTTCGATTCCGGCGAGGATTGCCGCTTCCTCGGCCTTTTTGTAAGCGCTTATCTCGGAGGCAACACCGACGTAGCCGAGGAAGCGCCCCTTCTCGTCAAAGCGGGGGCGGCCGCTGGCGCGAATCCAGAGTGGCCGGTTCCCATGGTGGCTTGGATATTCAAAGTCGCGGAAAGGCAGGTGTGCTTCGTTGGTACGGATGTGGCCGGCCCAGTCAATGCCAGGTGAATCCCGCGAGCCGAAGCCGTCCCACCGCGTCGTGCCGAGGGTAAGTGGCCGCGAGACGCCGGTGCTTTCCACGAAGCCCTGCGAGAAATAGGTGAAGCAGAAGTTTTCATCCTGTTCCCAGTACCAGTCGCCGGCCAGTTCTGAAAAGTTTTTGTAGCGCAGCTCGGCTTCCTGTCGCTCGTGCTCAAGGGTTGCGTTGAGTGTCAGCAAGGCGTCTTCAGCGCGTTTGCGGGCCAGGGCATCGGCGGTCAACAGGTAAAAGAGTGCAGAAAAAATAACCAAACACGCCACAACGCTGAGCCTCCGGTCGGACAGCGCTTTTTCAATGCGGCTCTCCAGCAACTTGTCGAGGCTGGGGTAAATGTTGTCATAGAGTTGCTGGTAGCCGGCATCGATGGCAACCGTGGTCAACGTGAAGTATTCGGCCGGTGGCATGGTGAATTGTTCGTGCAAAATGTCCGACGCGACAATCTGCAGCACTTCATCGGAAATCCTGTGCATCGTCTTGAAGGCGGCGCCCAGTGTCGTTTCGAGCGCAGGTGCGTGGCGCGTTATTCTTTTTATGTCGGATGCGGTTTCATGCAACAGGACATTGATTTCAACGTCGAGAATATTAAAGTCGATGCGCGTTTGTGGCGGTATTTTCCTTTGTATCAATGCGGTCGTGCCTTTGCCACGCAGGCGACCAAGCCGCTCAAGCAGAAGTGGCATCTTGATGATGCCTGTTTCCATCAAGTAGTGGCTGCCCGCGTCGGGGTCGATCGTCAGGCCGGAATCGTCGGCGACACTGAGTTGAATTTCGAGCATGTCGCTGATTAATCCGGTGTGCGCATTGAAATTTTGCACTCCGGTCCATTCAAGTCCGGTTTCCTGAATATCACTCCAGTCGTCAGTGATTTTTTGCCAATATTCCCTGTTGCGGTTGTTCGAGGGTAGTTCGTTGCGCGCATTTTTGAGCAGGGCGTTGACCTCGGCTTGTTTGGCGGCGAGTTTCTTTTCGAGCAGCGGTTCGCCGACGATCAACATGGATGACAGGCCGCGATGCTGTTGTACCGCCTGTATCAGCTTGGTTGTTGCAAGCGTTGCTCTGGCTCCGCTTTGTTCTCTGTGCGTCGTGTTGATCCGCTCATTGAGCGTGGCAATCAGGCTGTAAAGCAGTAGCAGCACAGTGATGAGCACGACACAGCCGAGCACGGCAAACTTCTTTGTGAAGCGCAGACGTCGCATTGGCCTCGCGTCGTCGGCCGGGGTGGTCATGTCGGAGGAGGGTGCGTTAGATGCCATCGTCATTGCCGTGAATGGGCGCGGCATCGATTGGTGACGTGTTTTCGCTTCCGCCTTGTTCCGGAGCGATCAAGGGCAGCACCAGCGTGAAGCAAGTGCCTTCGCCAGGTATGCTGTCGACACTGATGCGACCGCCGAGAATGCCGAAGACCATGTTGTGCACAATATTGAGACCTAAGCCGCTGCCGCCTTGGCCGAGCTTTGTGGTGAAAAAGGGGTCGAATATGCGCGGCAGGACGTTGGCCGGGATGCCTCTTCCGTCGTCGGATATCTTCACAACGACCTGTTCGTTGTTCTCGTGTATGGTGGCTTCGATACGAATTCGCCCGTTTTCGCGGCCATCGAGCCCGTGGATGATGCCGTTGTTGATCAGGTTGGTGACGACTTGCCCGAGTGGCCCGGGGAAGCTCTCCAGGACGATTCCTTCAGCGATTTCCTGCTCAACAAGGAAGGGCGTTTTGCGAATGGTCGGGCCGAGCGAGGTGACGACTTCAGCGACCATTTCGGCCAGTTTGAAAGCGCGCCGTTGTGAGCTTGTCTGGTCTACCGCCACCTGCTTGAAGCTGGACACCAGTTCAGCTGCTTTGCCGAGGTTGCGCACCAGCACATCGCCGGCCGAGTCGGTGTCGGCGAGAAAATCATCGAGCATGGATTTTTTCAAGCCGGTTTTTATTGATTCCTTCATTTTCTTGCTGACTTCGACGAGGTGGCTGGCTACCATCAGGCTGTTGCCAATCGGCGTATTCAATTCATGTGCCACACCCGCGACCATTGAACCAAGTGCGGCGAGTTTTTCGCTGCGCACCAGTTCGTCCTGCGTCTGTTCGAGGTTTTCGATGACGTTGCCGAGGTCTTTCAGCGCTTTTTGCAGGGCCTCGGTACGCTCGGCAATTTTGACTTCAAGTGTTGTGTTGAATTCCTGCAGCTCAATTTCGTGACGTTTTCGCTCGGTGATGTCGGTGTAGGTGGTGATGAAGCCGCCATTGGGCAGCGGCTTACCGACAACCTCTATAATGCAGCCATCTGACCGCTCGCGTTCGAAGCGATGCGCTTCAAAGCGGCGCGCCTGGGCAATGCGCGACTCAATCAGATCTTCGACATCGCCAGGACCATATTCACCGCGCTCGGCGTTGTAGCGCATGTAGGCTTCGAAAGGGGTGCCAGGAGCGCCCAGCGCATCGGGGAAGCCGAGCAGTTCGAGAAAGCGGGGGTTGCACACGACAAGATTGAGGTCGGCATCGATCATCGAAATGCCCTGGCTGATGTTGCCGACGGCATCTCGCAGAACGGCCAGTGATTTTGCCATGTCGTTTTCACGCGCCCGTTGCTCGTCTTGTTTGCGTTCCGTAATATCTTCTTGTAGCAGAATGAAACCGGCTGGTTCGCCCGCAATCATGACCGGTGAGCCGCGTACCAGCAGGGTGCCTCCGCCCGGATGAGTGAGTTCCACCGAATTTGCCTGAAAACGGGCGAGTTTTTTACAACGAGTGTTGACCTGTTCCTCAATGTCGCCCGGGCCATAGCAGCCATTTTCTGCAATGGCACGAACGATTGCCCTGATCGGGATATCCTTATGGATGAAGCCTTCGCTTAGATCAAAAAGAGTTTCAGCTTGCCTGTTCCAGAAAACGGCCTTGAGTTCCTTATCGAGAACGAGCACGCCAAAGGGCAGGTTGGACAGAACCTCCTGGAAATAGGAGGCGGTACGCAGTGCTTCGGCCTCGGCGCGTTTGCGGTCACTGATGTCGACGTAAATGGATACAAAGCCGCCGCCGGGGAGTGGCGATCCACGAACTTCGAGGACTTGCCCCTCGCCTCGTGTCCGTTCGAACACGTGCGGTTGCATGCTGCGTGCGCGCTCGCAGGAAACGTCCGCCTGTGCCTCCGGGTCGCCCGGCCCGTATTCGCCACGTTTCGCGTTGTACAGGGCGAGATCGCGGAACGGTGGTAAGCCATTTTTGAACAAATCCTCCGGGAAACCGAGCAAGTTACGAAAGATCTGATTGCAGGCGACCATTTCGAGTTCGCTGTTGAACATCGAAACGCCGCCTGGAAAGTAGTCAATGATGGTCTGGAATGTTGGCGACAGCCCTTCGTTGCTTTGCGTTTGCATTCGGTCCGCTCCGGTCGGGTAAACGCTAAAGAAAGTTAACGGAGTAAATCGTACGCTTTTTTTGATTGTTTTTGCTGTGAGTTGAGAAGGAGGGGGAAAGGGGCCCTTTTGCGCCTGTTCAGGCCGCCTTGAACACGTTGGAGAAACGCAGTGTTTCCGGGTAGGGGAAGAAATCTTCGACGTGACCGCCGCGGATTTTTTCCTGCGTTGCTTTCCAGAATTTAGCGTTCAGCAGGTCGCGGTGGTACTTGAGGAAGGCTGCGCGGACCTTGGGTGAGCCGAGCAAAAAGGTGGCAAATTCTTCAGGGAAAATATCGTTTCTGGCGACCGAGTACCAGGGTTCAGAAGACATTTCCATTTCCGGATACGGCGCTTCCGGGATGACGCGAAAGTTGCAGTCGGTCATGTATTCGATTTCGTCGTAGTCGTAGAACACCACGCGGTTGTAGCGCGTGACGCCAAAATTTTTCCATAACATGTCGCCGGGGAATATGTTGGCACTGGCCAGTTCGCGAATGGCATTGCCATACTCGAACACGGCGTTGTCGATCTGTTCCGGCGTTGCGCTATCCAGATAGATGTTGAGCGGCGTCATGCGGCGCTCGATATAAAGGTGCTTGATGATGACGTCGTCGCCGTCTTCTTCAATCAGCGACGGCGCCACTTCACGCAGTTCTTGCAGCAGCTCTTCCGAGAAGCGTTTTCTTGGCAGCGCGGCGTGCGAGAACTCCAGCGTATCGGCCATGCGACCGACCCGGTCGACCTGCTTCACCAGCAGGTACTTGGCCTTGACGGTGTCGTGGTCAACTTCCTTGGTGGCGTGAAAAACATCCTTGATGATCTTGAAGACATAGGGGTAGGACGGCAGGGTGAATACCATCATGACCATCCCGCGAATGCCCGGCGCGGCGATGAATTTGTCTTCCGAATGACGCAGGTGTTGCATCAGGTCGCGGAAAAACATGGTTTTGCCCTGCTTGCCGAGGCCGAGCATGGTGTAAAGCTCGGAGCGAGGCTTGTTGGGCATGATGCTGCGCAGGAACTGTACATAGCCGGAGGGCACTTCCATGTCGACCATGAAGTAGGCGCGCGACAGCGAGAAGAGCAGGCTGATGCGCCAGGCGTCGAGCAGGATGGTGTCGAGCACCAGCTTGCCATCCGGCGTGTGCAGTACGGGCACTGCAAAGGAAAATTCGAGGTGGCCGTTGATCGCCTTGCCGATGATGTAGGCCGCCTTGTTGCGGTAGAAGGCCGAGTAAAGGACCTGAATCTGCGCGTTGGCTTCGGACTCTGGCCAGCCGCCAAGATGTGTGTGCACGGCGCGCATGATATAAGCGATGTCGCGGTCGAGGTTCTCGAAGTCGCGCTGCCAGTCGAAGTCGAGGACAATCTGTTTGAGGGTGTTGCGTAATCCGCGCTGCATCGGGTAGTAGCTGGAGTAGGTGGGCGGGTAGGAGTCGATGTACTCGGTGGATACCGCCGGGCGGGCAAAGATGTAATCGTTGTGAAAATAGGTGCGATCGAGAATTTTTGAGCACACCGAGTTGAAAAAGGTTTCAGCAAGCTCGGGTTGCTTGTGGTTGATGAGTTGCCCGATATAGAGCAGTTTGAGTTGCTGCCAGGTGTCATCGTCGAGCGTTGCGGCGCCGAATTCGGCGCCCAGCAGTTCGGCATTTTCACTGACACGGTCGTCGTAGGAGCGGATACGGTCGCGGACAGCCGCCTGAACGCCTTTCCAGTCAGCCACTTCGAAGAGGATCTTGGCCTGCCGGCCATAGTGGCGGATCAGGCGGTAATGGTGGTTGAAGCCGTCAATCATCGTCTCGGCGATGCGTTTGGCGAGCGGGTTCTGGACGGTCGAAATTTCCATCGTGGCGGGTTTTTTCGTTGGGGTGCGAAGATTGTAACATCGCGGGTATTGTGCTGAAGCAGCGGGCATTTCTGGCCGCGCGCAGTCCGTCAATGTGCCGCAATGCGCCTTTGTAGCCCGGACGTGAACCTCTGCTGCTTCGGAGTCGGTGTTTCAACGATGTTTTTGCGTTGTATTAAGGTTGGCGTCAGGGATCTGCCGTAAACTGGCACGTGCAAATCAATTAACCACTAGCAAGGGGATAGTAATGGCTGCAGGTAAATCAAAAATCATCTACACGTTGACTGACGAGGCACCGCTGCTGGCGACTTGTGCTTTTTTGCCGATCATCCGCACGTTTACTTCACCAGCCGGCATAGAGATCGAGAAGGCCGACATTTCCGTGTCCGCCCGTGTGCTCGCCGAATTCTCCGACATTCTGCCGGAGGAGCAGAAAGTCCCGAACACCCTCGGCGAACTGGGCAAGAAGTGTCTGCTGCCGGAAACCAATATCATCAAGCTGCCGAACATCAGTGCCTCGGTCGGCCAACTGATCGCCTGCATCAAGGAACTGCAGGCCAAGGGCTATGCGATCCCCGACTTTCCCGAGAACCCCGCCA
>JBIJCY010000310.1:0-3802 GCA_044344385.1 Rhodocyclaceae bacterium
CCTGAAGGGAACCGGCCTGTTCTTTCCGATTGACCCGGGCGCCGATGCTTCACTTGGCGGCATGGCGGCGACCCGCGCTTCGGGGACCAATGCGGTGCGTTACGGAACAATGCGCGACAACGTGCTGGGAATGACTGTTGTACTGGCGGATGGCCGCATCATCAAAACCGGCGGCCGAGCGCGCAAATCCTCGTCGGGCTACGACTTGACGCGCTTGCTGGTCGGCTCGGAGGGCACGCTGGGCATCATCACCGAGCTGACCGTAAAACTTTATCCGATCCCTGAAGCCATTTCTTCGGCCGTCTGCGCCTTCCCTTGCGTCGATTCTGCGGTGGATGCGGTGATCCAGACTATCCAGCTGGGCATCCCGGTGGCGCGTATCGAGTTGCTCGACGCACTGACGCTATCGGCTGTCAATCGCTACAGCAAGACCACGCTAAAAGAGCTGCCGACACTGTTCTTCGAATTCCATGGCAGCCCGGCCTCGGTTGAAGAACAAGCGCAGTTGGTACAGGAAATCGCTGGTAGTTTTGACGGCCAGAATTTCGAGTGGGCCAGCCGCCCCGAAGAGCGCAGTCGGCTGTGGCAGGCGCGCCATGACGCTTACTTCGCCTGCCTGCAGATGAAGCCCGGCTGCCGCGCTTTCCCGACCGATGTCTGCGTACCCATCTCACGGTTGGCCGAATGCATTCGCGCGACCAATGAGGACCTGACGCAAGTCGCCATTCCCATTTCGCTATTCGGCCACGTCGGTGACGGCAACTTTCATCTCGTCGTTCTGGTAGACCCCGACAATCACGAAGACATGAAACAAGCCGAATGGATCAATGAGCGCGTCGTCGAACGAGCGCTGGCCATGGAAGGCACGTGCACCGGCGAACACGGCATCGGCATCGGCAAAAGCCAGTTTCTTGTCCGCGAACACGGCGAAAACGCGGTAGACGTCATGCGCGCCATCAAACTGGCGCTCGATCCGCAAAACCTGCTCAACCCGGGCAAAATACTGCCCGCCCCCTGACTCAAAAAGAACTGCTGCGGCGCAACGTTACGCCGTAGCAACAGTCGAATAGAATGCCGACGTCGCTTACCCGCGACGTACGACATTACGACGGCACGCATTCACAAGATCCGTGACCGAATTTGCAGATGCCTGCGCGGCGATACCTGCGCAGAACAAAGGAGGAACCCCAATGAGTGATCTCTCGATCACGCTCGATGACCGCTATACGGCCACATCGGGACGTGTCTTTCTGACCGGCACCCAAGCCCTCGTTCGACTGCCGATGCTGCAACGCATGCGCGACGAAGCTGCCGGACTCAATACCGCCGGCTTCATTTCAGGCTACCGCGGCAGTCCGCTCGGCGGCCTCGACCAGGGGCTGTGGAAAGCAAAAAAGCACCTCGACGCACAACGCATCGTTTTCCAGCCTGGAGTAAACGAAGACCTTGCGGCGACTGCCGTGTGGGGCACACAGCAGCTCAATCTTTTCCCCAACGCAAAATACGACGGTGTGTTTGCCATGTGGTATGGCAAGGGCCCCGGCGTTGATCGCTGCGGCGACGTATTCCGCCACGCCAACGCGGCCGGCACGGCAAAGCATGGCGGCGTTCTCGTCATTGCCGGCGATGATCATGGTGCAAAATCCTCGACCCTGCCGCATCAGACCGAACACATTTTCAAGGCCGTGATGATCCCGGTGCTCTATCCGGCCAACGTTCAGGAATACCTCGACTACGGCCTGCACGGCTGGGCGATGAGCCGTTACTCAGGTTGCTGGGTGGCCATGAAGGCGCTCGCCGACACCGTCGAAACCTCGGCCTCGGTATCCATCGACCCGCTCTCGCCGGTGATCCGGCTGCCCGAAGATTTTGAACTGCCGCAGGATGATCCACACGGCCTGAACATTCGCTGGCCCGACCCACCACTGGTTCAGGAAGCACGCCTGATCAACCACAAGATCTACGCAGCGCTGGCCTACTGTCGCGCCAACCAGCTCAACCGCATCATCATCGACAGCACCGACCCGGCAACACCTGCGCGCCTCGGCATCATCACGGCAGGCAAATCCTACCTCGACGTCCGCCAGGCCTTTGACGAACTGGGCATCAACGACGAACTCGCGGCGAAAATCGGCATCCGCCTGTACAAGATCGGTATGGTCTGGCCGCTGGAGGCCGATGGTGTGCGGCGCTTTGCTGAAGGGCTGGAAGAAATTCTGGTCGTCGAAGAGAAACGTCAGTTGCTCGAATACCAGCTCAAGGAAGAACTCTACAACTGGCGCGAGGACGTCCGTCCACGCGTCATCGGCAAATTCGATGAAAAAGGCGAATGGTCACTCCTGCCCACCGGCAACGGCTACCTGACGCACGGTGACTGGCTCCTGCCGGCCGCCGGCGAGCTGTCGGTAGCGCAAATCGCCCGTGCGCTCGCGTCGCGCATCGGCCGCTTCTTCACCTCGCCCACCATCGAAGCGCGCCTCGCGCTGATCGAAAACAAACAGAAGGCGCAGTCTGCCGCAATCATTCTGGGCAACAGCAGCGGCACGCAGGCGATCCAGCGCACACCGTATTTCTGCTCGGGCTGCCCGCACAACACCTCGACCCGCGTCCCTGAAGGCTCACGTGCCGTCGCCGGCATCGGCTGTCACTACATGGTGACGTGGATGGACCGCAACACGGCGACCTTCACGCACATGGGCGGAGAAGGCGTCACCTGGATCGGCCAGGCACCCTTCACCAACGACAAGCACGTTTTCGCCAACCTCGGCGACGGCACCTACTTCCACTCGGGCCTGCTGGCGATCCGTCAGACGGTGGCGGCAAAGGTCGCCATCACCTACAAAATTCTCTATAACGACGCTGTCGCCATGACCGGCGGCCAGCCGATCGACGGTACGCTGACCGTCGCCCAGATCACCCGTCAGCTTGAAGGTGAGGGCATCGAGAAAATTGTCATCGTCACCGACGATCCGGCCAAATACGAACAAATCACCGGCCTTGCACCAAATACGCCGATTTACCACCGCGACCGGCTCGATTCTGTGCAGCGCGAATTACGCGAGTACCCCGGCACCTCGATTCTCATCTACGACCAGACCTGCGCCACCGAGAAACGGCGGCGGCGCAAGCGCGGCAAGCTGGTCGACCCGGCCAAGCGTGTTTTCATCAACGAAACGGTCTGCGAGGGCTGCGGCGACTGCGGCGTGCAATCGAACTGCCTTTCCATCATCCCGGTTGAGACCGAATTGGGTCGCAAGCGTGCCATCGACCAATCGTCGTGCAACAAGGATTACTCTTGCGTGAAGGGGTTTTGCCCGAGCTTTGTCACGGTCGAAGGTGGCAGGCTGCGCAAGGGAAGTGCTATCGCTGCAGATGAAAGCGCTTTCCGCACCCTTCCCGAACCCGTCATCCCGGACACGACAAGACCGTTCAACATCCTGATCACCGGCGTCGGCGGCACGGGCGTCGTCACACTGGGCGCACTGCTTGGCATGGCGGCGCACCTCGATGGCAAGGGCGTCTCGGTGCTTGACATGACCGGCATGGCGCAAAAATACGGCGCGGTTTTCTCGCACCTGCGCATTGCCGACCGCCCCGAAGACCTGCATGCTGCGCGTATTGCCACCGGCGAAGCGCACGCCATCATCGGTGGCGACCTCGTCGTCACCGCAGGCACCGAAGCACTCTCGAAAACACTGGCCGGCAAAACACGCGCCGTGGTCAACGTTGCCGAAACACCGACCGCGGATTTCACGCGCAACCCGAACTGGCAGTTTCCGCTGCAGCGGATGCAAACACAGGT
>JBIJCY010000311.1:0-3798 GCA_044344385.1 Rhodocyclaceae bacterium
CGCAGGGTTTCCTTGTGGATCGCTTCGATGCGCTCGAGCACCGGGCGGAAAACGCTGCCATCAAAAATCGTTTCGAGTTGTGGCCTGAGTTCGGCTTTCCACGACACACGCACCGAGTAATCCTGAAGTCGGTGGAAGAGGGTCGGATTGGCCGCTTTGTTGGAAAGCGCAGCGGGTTCTACGCCAAAAGTCGCGAACTGAGCTTCGGCCTGCGTCAGCGGTAGATCGAGATTGTCGAGCAGCCACTGCCAGCGGGCGCGCACGGTAGCCACTGCCTCCAGCGCAACCTGTCGGCGGTCGCCGATCAGCACATCGTTGTCGAGGTTGGTGTCGCCGCGATGCAGCGGCAGATCACCGTGCAGGAATTCGGCGAGCGAATCGCACAGCGCCAGCTTGTTTTGCGTCGACAGTTCGATGTTGATGCGCTCGATGCCGTCACAGTATTCGCCCATGCGCGGCAGCGGGATAACCACATCTTCGTTCAGCTTGAAGGCATTGGTGTGGCGTGAAATGGCGGCGGTGCGCGAACGGTCGAGCCAGAATTTCTTGCGCGAATCGGCGTCAACGGCGATGAAGCCTTCAGCCGAACGCAGGTTGCACATGCGTACAACTTCCGAGGCGGCGGTCATTACCGCTTTTTCGTCATGGCCAACGATGTCACCGATCAGCACCATCTTCGGCCGGCCGTGGCGCTTGGCCTTGGTTGCGTAGCCGACGGCACGCACATAGCGCTCGTCCAGGTGTTCGAGACCGGCGAGCAACACGCCGGCGGCGTTGCCGGCGCCACCCGGCTTGAAATAATCGGTGATTTCGACGATGGCCGGCACGGCTTCGCGCACCTGGCCGAAGAATTCAAGGCAGACGGTACGCGTGTGCGGCGGCATCTTGTGCAGCACCCAGCGTGCGGCGACGATCAGGCCATCGGTGCCTTCCTTCTGCACACCGGGCAGGCCGGACAGAAACTTGTCGGTGACGTCCTTGCCGAGGCCGACCTTGCGGAATTTCTGCCCGGGTATTTCGAGGATTTCGGGTTCGCCGAACGGCGTCTTGCCGTCCTTGCGGAAACGCTGGACTTCGAACCTTGCGACATCCTGCTCGTGAATTTTGCCGAAGTTGTGGTTGATGCGCGTCACGTCCATGAAGTGGCCGGAAGGGTCGACCATGCGCCACCAGGCGAGGTTGTCGAGCGCGGTGCCCCACAGCACGGCCTTCTTGCCGCCGGCATTCATGGCGATGTTACCGCCGATGCATGATGCCTCGGCCGAAGTCGGGTCGACGGCAAAGACGCGGCCAGCAGCCGAAGCGGCTTCCGAAACACGCGCCGTCACGACGCCGGCGCTAGTGCGGATGGTGGCGTAGGGGTGATTGCAGCCGGGCAGAACCATCTCTTCGACGGCGCCGATGGTGATCAGCTTTTCGGTGTTGATAACGACTGACAGCGGCGTCAGCGGGATCGCACCGCCGGTGTAGCCGGTGCCACCGCCTCGCGGGATGATGGTCAGCCCGAGCTCGATGCAGTCGCGCACCAGCGCTGCCATTTCCTCTTCGGTGTCCGGGTAAAGCACGACGAAGGGATATTCGATGCGCCAGTCGGTGGCGTCGGTCACATGCGAGACGCGGGCCAGGCCATCGAAAGCGATGTTGTCTTTGCGGGTGTGTTTGGCCAGCGTTTTCTTGACCTTGGCACGCAGCTTTGCGGTGTCGTCAAAGTGACGCTCGAAGCGGTTGACAGCTGTTTGCGCGGCATCGATCAGCTTCAGTACTTTAGCGTTGCCCTGGCGACGTTTGTCGATTTCGCCAAGCCGATGGCGTAACGCCATGACCAGCGCGTCACGCCGGTCGTGGTTGGCGAGCAGGTCGTCTTCCAGGTAGGGATTGCGCTGGACGACCCAGATGTCGCCGAGTACTTCATAGAGCATGCGTGCCGAGCGGCCGGTGACGCGTTCGCTACGCAGTTCATCGAGAATTGCCCAGTTTTCCGCACCGAGCAGACGAATGACGATCTCTCGGTCGGAGAATGACGTGTAGTTATAAGGGATTTCGCGCAGGCGGGCGTTCATGAGCAATCCAGAAACTTCCAAAAGGGGAATTTTAGCGTATTGCAGTGCAACACTGCAGCGCGGAGTAGACATCCAGACTGGCGGAAGGTTTCGCATGTGCTTAAAGCCGTGTAGATTGACGTCTGCACGAGATCATCCGGATGACGTTTCATCAATGCCAATAACAATATTGATTTATCAGTGACCTCTTCCAATCCAACCATGACACCGCCAAACAGTGCGGACACCAACAACTTCGCCGCTGATTTGCGCGAGGATTTGTTGCATCACGATCCCTTGCTGGCCTGTCTTGTCGAGCTGACCCGTCTGTATGGTCGCCCCAGTACGCGAGCTGCATTGTCTGCCGGTTTGCCACTGGAGAAGGGCTGTCTGACGCCTTCGCTGTTTGCACGGGCGGCGACGCGGGCCGGGCTGTCGAGCAAGATTGTTCGTCGTCCGCTCGACGCGATTGATAGCGCCCTGTTGCCGGTCATTCTGCTGCTCAAGGGTGATCAGGCCTGCGTGCTGCTTGGTTGGAATGAGGACGGGAGTATTGCGCGTCTGCTCTACCCGGAGACCGGGCAAGGCGAGGTGACGCTGTCGCGCGAAGCGCTTGCCGAGCGTTATCTTGGCATCGCCCTCTTTGTCCGGCCACGCTTCAGCTTTGATGCGCGCACACCTGAGGTTGGCAAGGTTGCAGAGCGCCACTGGTTCTGGGGGGCGTTGATCGAGCAGGGGCCGGTATATCGAGACGTCATCGGCGCGGCCCTGCTGATCAACCTTTTTGCGCTGGTCATGCCGCTGTTTTCGATGAACGTGTATGACCGCGTGGTGCCGAACAACGCAACCGATACGCTGTGGATGTTGGCATTGGGTGTGTCGCTGGTGATCGGCATGGACTTTGTGATGCGGCTGTTACGCGGCCACTTCGTTGACCTGGCCAGTGCGCGCATTGACGTGAAGCTTTCGGCACTGATCATGGAGCGCGTGCTCGGCATGCGGCTGGAAACGCGCCCGGCTTCGGTCGGCTCTTTCGCTTCAAACCTGCGCTCATTTGAGTCGGTGCGCGATTTCATTGCTTCAGCCACTGTCACCGCGCTGATCGATTTTCCGTTTGCGCTCATTTTTCTGCTGGTGATTGCCTGGATTTCATGGCCGCTGGTGCTGATCCCGATCTTTGGTTTGATCATCGGCCTGATCTACGCCTACATCATTCAGCACAAGATGCATGAGTTGTCCGAGACCACGTACCGTGCTTCGGCGCAGCGCAACGCCACGCTGATCGAAAGTCTGACCGCGCTGGAGACGATCAAGACGCAGGGCGCTGAAGGCGTCGTGCAAAACAAATGGGAGCGCACGACGGCTTTTCTGGCGCGCACCAGCGCCAGGTTGCGCCTGTTATCGTCCTCGGCAAGCAACAGTGCGGCGGCCATTACGCAAGTGGTCAATGTGCTTCTGGTGATTGCCGGTGTCTATTTGATACAGGAACGTTTGCTCACCATGGGTGGCCTGATCGCCGTCACCATGCTCGGTGGGCGTGCGATTGCGCCGCTCGGTCAGGCAGTTGGCCTGCTCATGCAATTCCAGAATGCACAGATGTCGCTGTCCACGCTCGACAAGTTGATGGAGCAGCCCGTTGAACGCCCGGAGAACGCAGCATTCATTCATCGTCCGGAATTGCAGGGTGAAATCGAGTTTCGCAATGTTTCGTTCAACTACCCCGGCCAGGGTGAGGCTGCGCTGCAGAATATTTCACTGC
>JBIJCY010000312.1:0-3787 GCA_044344385.1 Rhodocyclaceae bacterium
GCGTGCGCGACAATGGTATCAAGGGTTTCCGGGATGCCTTTGCGCAGTGTTGACGGCTTGGTCGGCTCGGTGTGAATGATCTGGTAGATCATGTTGTAGTTGGTGCTCGCCTGGAAAGGAAGCTGGCCGGTGAGCAACTGGTACATGACGACGCCGAGTGAATAGATATCGGTCTGGTGATCGAGAGGTTGTTCCTTTACCTGCTGTGGCGACATATAGGCCGGTGAGCCGATGCCGGCGACCTGCGTGCGATCTGGCGTATTTTCCGCGGTGCCAATGATGGCAGCGCCGAAATCGGAAATCTTGATATCGCCGGAGTTGGGGTTGCTACCGGCAAAAAGAATGTTGGCGGGCTTGATGTCGCGATGCGTGATGCCCAGCCGGTAAGCGAAGTCGAGTGCGCGAGTACACTTGAAAATGATTTCAACGACACGTTCAATCGGCAGCAGTTTGCCGGGAACGCTGTAATCTTCCAGCGTTCCGCCCTCCACGTATTCCATGACAATGTAGCAAAGGTCTTCGGCGACGACCGCGTCAAAAATCTGCACGATGTGCGGGTGAAGGAGTTTGCCGACCAGTGACGCTTCGTTGAGGAAAAGGTGCGTATAGAGTTTGCCGCGCTCCGGATCTTTCAGGATATCCGGGAAGGCTACTTTGACCGCGACATCGCGCTGGGTGAACGGATCGTTGCCGAGATAGACCGTGGCTGTCGCGCCGCGCCCAAGTTCGCGGACAAGGTCGTATTTGCCGATCTTGTTCATCATGGCCAAGGTGTTTCGCCTAGAGCCGGCTGCGGGCGCGCGCAATTGCGGCGCGCACCTGGTCGGGCGAGGTTCCGCCAATATGGTTGCGTGAAGCCAGCGAACCTTCTACGGTGAGTACGGCAAAAATATCGTCAGCAACCAGCGGTGAAAATTTCTGCAGTTCGGCAAGTGGCAGCTGCGGCAGGTCAACGCCAAGTTCTTCCGCGCGGCGCACAGCCAGTCCTACTGCCTCATGCGCGTCGCGGAAAGGCAGGCCTTTGCGCGTCAGGTAATCAGCCAGGTCAGTGGCTGTGGCAAAGCCCTGGCGCAGCGCATCACGCATGTTTTCGGGACGGGCGCTAATGCCGGAGATCATGTCGGCAAAAATGCGCAGGGTGTCGGTGACCGTGTCGACCGCGTCGAACAACGGCTCCTTGTCTTCCTGGTTGTCTTTGTTGTAGGCCAGTGGCTGGCCTTTCATCAGGGTGAGCAGCGCGGTCAGGTGGCCATATACACGACCGGTTTTGCCGCGTGCCAACTCAGGTACGTCCGGGTTTTTCTTTTGCGGCATGATCGAGCTGCCGGTACAGAATCGATCGGCGATCTTTACGAAGCCGAAACGCGGGTTCATCCACAGCACGAGTTCTTCCGACATGCGCGAGAAGTGCATCATGAGCAGTGCGCAGGCCGCACAGAATTCAATGGCGAAGTCACGGTCGGAAACGGCATCGAGCGAGTTCTCGCACACGCTGTCGAAACCGAGTTCGGCGGCAACAAATTCGCGGTCGATCGGGTAGGTCGTTCCGGCCAGCGCCGCAGCGCCAAGCGGCAGGCGATTGGTGCGGCGGCGTACATCGCTGAAGCGTTCGGCATCGCGCCGCGTCATTTCGAAATAGGCGAGCAGGTGGTGGCCGAAGGTGACGGGTTGGGCAACCTGCAGGTGCGTGAAGCCAGGCAGTGGCGTGGCGGCCTCGCGTTCTGCAAGATCCAGTAGATTGGTTTGGAATTGTTGGATAAGCGTCAGGATGTCGTCGATCGCGTCGCGTAAATAAAGACGGATATCGGTCGCTACCTGGTCGTTGCGTGAGCGGCCGGTGTGCAGGCGCTTCCCGGCATCGCCGACCAGTGTCGTCAGGCGCTTCTCGATGTTGAGGTGTACGTCTTCGAGGTCAAGGAGCCATTCGAAACGACCCGACTCAATCTCGTCTTTGACCTGCGCCATGCCACGTTCGATGTCGGCCAGATCCTGTGCTGAAATGATGGCTTGTTTGGCGAGCATTCTGGCATGCGCCAGCGAGCCGCGGATATCCTGCCGCCACATGCGCTTGTCGAAATCGACCGAAGCGGTGTAGCGTTTGACGAGATCGGACATCGGCTCGGAAAAACGGCCGGCCCATGTGTATTGACTGGAATCTGTTTGGTTCATGATGAATATATGTTCGTGGGCTAGAATGACAGACTGAACCTGTTTAGGCGCCATTCCAAGTAAATGCCAAGTATAAAGCAAAACCCCGCGGGCCTGCCGCTGCCGGACTTCCGCAATTTTGGCGTGATGTTGCGCGTCCTGCTTGGTGTGAACTTTCTGGCGCTTGCTGCAGCACTCATACAAAGCGTCGGGGTGGGCGACTGGCTGCAGCGCTACGTTGATATGGCCGCCTGGGTGCAGCCCTTGCTGTTGCTCAATCTGATGCTGCTGGCTGCACTCGGCAACTTGCTTCGGCGCGTGCCGTCGTGGCTCGGGCAAGTGTTTGTGCTGTTGCTGGCGGGCGGTTCGGCGATTTTGTTGCTTGATTTCTGGCGCTTCATGGCGGTTGATGATGGCGGCTGGCAGCGCCTGTTGCGTGCCGGGCTGCTTGGCGGGCTGGTGGCCGGCGCCATGCTTTTCTATTTTGCGATGCGCGCCAAGGCGTTTTCACCGGCCTTGACCGAGGCGCGGCTGCAAGCCCTGACGGCGCGCATTCGCCCGCATTTTCTGTTCAATAGCCTGAATGCCGTGCTCTCGTTGATCCGCTCCGAGCCGCGTCGTGCCGAAACGGCGCTGGAAGAATTGGCCGAGTTGTTTCGTGCACTGATGCGCGATCACCGCGAGCTCTTGCCGTTGGCCGATGAAATCGCACTGTGTCGCCAGTACCTCGACCTTGAGAAGCTGCGCATTGGTGATCGCTTGCATGTCGAATGGGAGATCGTCGATGTGCCGACCGATCTGAAGGTGCCGCCGCTGATGCTCCAGCCCTTGCTGGAAAACGCGGTTTATCACGGCATTGAGCCGTCCGGCGAAGATGGCACCTTGCGCATTCGCTTTGCGCGCAATGGTGACGAATTGCATATTGATCTGGCCAACCCATGCCGTACGGGCGCTGATCACCAGAATGGCAACCACATGGCGCTGGCCAATATTCGCGAGCGACTGGCGCTACATTATGATCTTGAGGCGCGCCTGGAAGCTGGAGAAGTTGCGCTTGCCGATGGCCTGCGCGAGTATCGTGTGCATATTGTTCTGCCCTGCCGGAATTTGCGGAATGCATAAAAACTTCACCGCAAAGGCGCGAAGGGCGCAAGGAAAAGCAAGGGGTTGTATCTTTTTGTTCAAATTTTGCGTTCTTCGTGCCTTTGCGCCTGCGCGAAGCCTGGCCTCGGGCCATTGCGGTAATAAATAAGGTTTTCAGAATGAGTGGATCGCCTGCTGCTTCAACACTATCAGTGCTGATCGTCGATGATGAAGCACCGGCGCGTGCACGCCTGCGCGATCTGCTGGCGGATATTGCACCGGAGGCGCCGAACGCGGTGGTTGCCGAGGCCTGCAATGGTTTGCTGGCACTGGCGGCGATCGAGGCGCATACGGTCGATGTGGTGCTGGTTGATATCCGCATGCCGAAGATGGATGGCATCGAGCTGGCTCGCCATCTCGCGCAACTGGAGCAGCCGCCGGCGGTGATTTTCGTTACCGCGTACGACGTCTATGCAGTGCAGGCCTTTGAGTTGAATGCTGTTGATTACCTGTTGAAGCCGGTGCGTGCCCAGCGGCTGGTGGTCGCTTTGCAGAA
>JBIJCY010000313.1:0-3786 GCA_044344385.1 Rhodocyclaceae bacterium
CGTGCCACGTAGCGATCCACAATGGCGGTAAATTCTTCGGCAATATGATCGCCGCGCAGGGTGACCGTTTTTGCACCGTCCTCGAATACGGGTGCGGCAGGAACCTCACCGGTACCTGGCAGGCTGATGCCGATATTCGCGTGCTTGCTTTCACCGGGGCCATTGACGATGCAGCCCATGACGGCCAGCGTCATATTCTCGACGCCATCGTATTCAATTCGCCACTGCGGCATCTTGTCACGAACGTGCGCCTGAATCGATTGCGCCAGCTCCTGAAAGAAGGTGCTTGTCGTCCGCCCGCAGCCGGGACAGGCCGCAACCATCGGCGTGAACGCGCGCAGCCCCATGGTTTGCAACATTTCCTGAGCAACAACCACTTCTTGCGTACGCTTGCCGTTCGGCTCAGGCGTCAAGGAAACGCGAACGGTGTCGCCGATGCCTTCCTGCAACAGGACCGACATCGCCGCCGTAGAGGCAACAATACCTTTCGAGCCCATGCCTGCTTCGGTCAGGCCAAGATGCAGCGGATAATCGGAACGACGCGACAGCTCACGGTAGACGGCAATCAGATCCTGCACGCCGGAAACTTTGCAAGAGAGGATGATGCGATCGCCCGCCATGCCCAGTTCTTCGGCCCTGGCCGCCGACTCGAGCGCCGAGGTGACCATCGCTTCGCGCATCACTTCGATGGCGTCTTTCGGCTCGGCACGATTGGCGTTTTCATCCATGATGCGGGCCAGCAGATCCTGATCGAGGCTACCCCAATTCACGCCGATACGCACCGGCTTATCGTACGTGCAGGCAATCTCGATCATCTGCGCGAACTGATCGTCGCGCTTTTTCCCGTGGCCGACGTTACCCGGATTAATCCGGTATTTAGCGAGCGCCTGCGCACACTCCGGATGATCGGTGAGCAGCCGATGGCCGTTGTAATGAAAGTCCCCGATCAACGGCACATCGACGCCCATGCTATCGAGATGCGCGCGTATCTTCGGTACAGCGGCGGCGGCTTCCGGCGTATTGACAGTGATGCGCACCAACTCTGATCCTGCGCGAGCCAGTTCGGCACACTGAATGGCAGTTCTCAATACGTCAACCGTATCGGTATTAGTCATCGACTGAACGATGACCGGCGATTCGCCACCGACGGCAATCTGGCCAATCTTTACGACGCGCGTTTGACGGCGAGCTGCGGGATGCATCAAATGACTCAAGGATTGCTCACAAAATACGAAATATCAATCAAGGTTAAGACGCGCCACGTCGTCCTTGCTGCGTTGCAAAAGTTCAACGACCTTGCCTTTGTATTGGACAGTTACGTTGGTGGCATTACCTATCACCAGTGCAAAAGGCGGCTGACCTTCAATGTCGCGTTGGCTACCGGCCGGATTCAACTGCGAGAAGATGATCTGCCCACTGTGGTCACGTATTTCGACCCAGGACGGTTGCGCAAAGCTGAGTTTCAACCCGCTGTTCAACTCGGTCGCAGACTGTTGCAACACTTGAGGTTTCGCCTGCGCTGCCACGGGTGTCACCGGCATTGCCGCAGGCTCGACCACGGCCGTTGCGACTCCGCTCGACGGTGCCAGCGGGACTGAAATCGTATCCGGTTTCGGCGTATCTTTTTTCTCAGCGACAGTCTCCGGGCCGCTGATCCCGGCCATCAATTCCACCAGCTTCGACTGCCAAAAATCCTCCGGCATGAAAAAATAAGCCAGAACAGCCAGCATAACCAGCGCCAAACCGGAAAAAACGGTCGCAAAATCTCTGCGCTCAACCTTGCCGGCTTGCGGTAGCGAAGTATTGGTTCCGGCAGGAAGGTCAAGTTTCGGCGGCTGCGGCATCTGCAAATCCGTAAGCGCCTGCATGAGCGGATCTGCGTCGAGCTTGATCAAACGCGCGTAGTTGCGAACGAAGCCCCGGATAATCGTATTACCCGGCAAACGTGACCAGTCATTCTCTTCCAGCGCCACAACCTGATGAAGGCTGAGTTTCAGCGCCTTCGCCACGTCGGCGGCACTCATGCCTTTCGCCTCCCGCGCAGCGCGAAGTTGCTGCCCGACGCTCAAAGCGTCTGCGCTCAGGCCCTCCTTGGAAGAATCAAACGATTCGGGTGCTACTGACACCTCGTCATCCGCTGGCTGCGGTACGAGAATTTCTTCGCTCATTCGAAGTTGCCCTTTAGCAATTCCTGATATTCAGGCGAATCAGGGAATTTTTGTCGTAATTGATTCGTGGAATTTGCTTCCGCCAAACGATCGCCCAAGCGGCGCTCAATTCTCGCGGACAACCACAGCGTCTCCGCACTGGGCTCACTCAAGCGAAGCGCATTTTTCAAATTTTCCTTGGCTGCATCATAGTTACCGCGCTTGTAGTTGATGACGGCCAACTGAAACAGCGCTTGTGGATTACCGGGCGAAAAACGCAAACTTTTGCGAACATTCTCCTCTGCCAAAGGCAACTCACCAATCTTGGCATAACACGCACCTATGTTCAGGAAGGCGATTTCAGGTGTCTGATACAAGACGTTTTTAATCGCCCGCTGAAAGAAGGCAATGGACTCTTTCTCTTTGCCGATCTGACAGAGAAACCAACCATAATTATTACTGATCGCGGGATCTTTTTCATCGAGGCTCAAAGCGTGCTGAAAGTCCTTTTCAGCGGACTCCAGTTCCTTCAGTTGAAAAAGCACAAGCCCTCGCGTGCTGTAGGCCTGCGGATAGTTCGGGTTGATCGAGATGGCAATGGTCAGTTCTTCAAGCGCAATAATCCAGTTACCCTCCTGAAAGTACAGAGAGGCCAGTTCAGTATGCAGCTTGGCACGCGTGTGAACATCCTTGGGAGTCGACGCCGAAAGCGTCTCGGCGGGAGGCGGAACAGATTTTTGAGCCAGCGCAAATGGAACCGTCAGCAGAGCCGTTGCGCCGAAACAAAGAAAAGCGACTAGCCCGCGAAGCACTTTCATCATGTCCTGACCTCGTGTAAATCGATCGTGCGATACCCCGTTTTACCTGCCGTGCGGCGCGTCTTGTCGAGTACCTGTCCGGCCAGCTGGCCACAGGCGGCATCAATATCATCACCGCGCGTTTTACGCGTAGTCGTTACCACACCTGCTGCCATCAGAATCTCGGCGAAACGCCGGATGCGCGATGTCGGTGAGCAGCGATACGGAGAACCTGGAAACGGGTTGAACGGAATCAGGTTGAACTTGCACGACACATCCCGCGTTACGGCAAGCAACTCGCGCGCATGCGCGTCGGAGTCATTGACGCCATCGAGCATGACGTACTCGAAGGTAACGAAATCGCGCGGCGCTTTTTCCAGATAGCGATTGCAGGCAGCCATCAGTTCGTGCAGCGAATATTTTTGATTGATCGGCACCAGTTCATCGCGTAGCACGTCGTTTGGTGCGTGCAGTGAAACAGCCAACGCCACCGGGCACTCATCGCGCAAACGATCCATCGCCGGCACCAGACCGGAGGTGGACACCGTTACGCGGCGCCGCGACAGGCCATAAGCGTTGTCGTCAAGCATCAGGCGCAATGCGGCAATGGTGTTATCGAGATTGGCAAGTGGCTCGCCCATGCCCATCAGTACAACGTTACTGATAATTCGTTCACTGTGATCCGCACTGCGCGGGTCAAAACCCAGCGCATGGTTTGCCTGCCACAACTGGCCGATGATCTCGGCCACCGTCAGGTTACGGTTGAAACCCTGCTTGCCGGTTGAGCAAAAGGAACAATCCAGCGCACAACCCGCCTGGGTTGAGACACACAGCGTTCCCCG
>JBIJCY010000314.1:0-3778 GCA_044344385.1 Rhodocyclaceae bacterium
TCCGGTGATGAAACTGGTTCAGGCAACGCAACAGCATCGCGGTCTGTCGGTTAGCGTCATCAATGGCGCCGCCGATCTGGAAGAAAAGCGCAAGGCCAAGCAGGGTGAGGTGGCGGCACTGGTGGCGCAGGTTGATGCAGCGATTCCGGCTGCAGCACGCGGTGGAGAAGCCTGGAAGAAAATTGTCGGGGATTGGAAGGATGTCGAGGCGACCGGGATGGAGTGGACCTCGGCACAGAGCTTCAAGGTGCACACCGATACCATCGAGGATTTGCTTACTTTTCAGATCAATCTGGCTGACGAAAGCGGGCTGGTACTCGATCCGGATGCCGACAGTTACTACCTGATGGATGCCGGGGTTTTCAAGATGCCGGCCCTGCTCGAGCGGCTAGGGCGTTTGCGTGCGCGGGGCGCAGGTGTGCTGGCGCAGAAGAAAACTACCGCGCAAAACCGCATCGATCTTGGCATTCTTGAAGCGGAGGTTACGTCGCTATTAAAGGGCACGGAAGTCAGTGTGCGCAAGGTCATTCGTCATGCGCCGTCGCTTGATGCACAACTGACCGAAGCGCTCACCGGCTTGACTGATGTTTCGGAAAGAGTGCTGCAGGTAGTTTCCTCTGACATCATGCACGAACAGTTCGCTACCTCATCGTCCGACTATTTCAAGCTGGCGACGACGGCGATTGATGGCGGTTATAAGCAACTTTACGATACGGTTTATCCGTCACTCAACCAGCTTCTTGAAGAACGTATTGTCAAGGCGCAGCGCAGTCGCAACCTGAATCTTTTGGTTTGTCTGGTGGCCTTTGCCGTGCTCTGTTACTTGATGATCGGCGCCTCGATCGCCATTTCGCGCAATCTGGCCGAGATGAGTTCGGCGGCCGGTCGCATGGCCGATGGTGATTTACGCACGCCGTTGAACTTGCGCAGCAATGATGAATTGAAGGACGTAGCGAATCGCCTGAATGAAATGGTCAGTGCTTTTAACGGTGTCCTGCGCAATGTGCAAAGCAGCGCCGGCTCCTTGTTGGGCGCGGCGCAGCAGATGACGCGCGGTGCCAGCCAGATTGCCGATAGTTCGCGGCAACAGAGCGAGGCGGCTTCGAGCATGGCGGCGGCTGTTGAGCAAAGTACGGTCGGCGTTGATCACATCGCAAGTAATGCACAGGATGCCAGTGGTATTTCAATGCGTGCCGGCGAACTCTCGGCGCAAGGAGGGAAAATCGTCGCAACGGTGGCTGATGAAATGAATTTGATCGCCGAGGCGGTCAATCAGTCGGCAACAACGATCGAGGAGCTGGGCCAGCAGTCGCAGCAGATCTCGGCAATTGTCGGCACGATCAAAGAAATCGCCGACCAGACCAATCTGCTGGCGCTCAATGCGGCGATCGAGGCGGCACGCGCCGGCGAATCGGGGCGTGGTTTTGCCGTGGTAGCTGATGAGGTGCGCAAGCTGGCCGAGCGCACTGCACGTTCGACACAGGAAATTTCCGGCATGGTCGATGCCATTCAAAGCGGCACCGAGCGTGCCGTGGCGAGCATGAAGAACGGTGTCGCCCGGGTTTCCGAGGGCGTTGTCATGGCCGGTCGTGCCGGTGCGGCGATGACGGAAATCCAGAGCGGTTCGGCGCAGGTGGTTCAGGTGGTGGGTGACATGTCTACGGCATTGCGCGAGCAGAGTGTGGCCAGTGCCGATATGTCCCGGCACGTCGAACAGATCGCCCGCATGGCTGAAGACAACAGCAACTCTGTCTCCGGTAACGCGGCGACAGCCAGTGAGCTTGAGCAGTTGGCTAGTCGCCTGCAGGGAGAAATTGCACGCTTCAAGGTGGCGTAGCCTGTGGTGCAGGGCTTGCATTTGACTTTAAAACCTACCGCAGTGGCCCAAGGCCAGGCTTCGCGCAGGCGCAGAGGACACAGAGGAAACGCAGAGAAGAGCAAAGTACAGACAAAATCTGACTTTCTCTGCGTCATCTCTGCGCTCTCTGCGTCTCTGCGGTGGATTCGAGATTTAAATGCGATTGTCCTGTAAGCCGGTAGCGCGAGGATAGTCCGTATAATTGCGGGCATTACAACTCGCAGCTCCCGGAAGGCGCAATCATGGACGTCAAAGACAGCAACGGCACCCTGCTCAGTGAAGGGGATTCGGTCACCCTGATCAAGGATCTGAAGGTCAAGGGAACCTCGGTCACCCTCAAGCGCGGCACGATGGTGAAAGGCATTCACCTGACCGATAACGAAGAAGAAGTCGAGTGCCGTGTTGAGAAGGTTAAAGGTCTGGTGCTCAAGACCTGTTTCCTGAAGAAGGTCTGAGCCTTCTCAGGCCAAGCCAAAAATGACTACTCCACTGATCCGTCTGCGCGAAGAAGAAGTCGAGTTCATCGCCATTCGCGCGCAGGGCGCCGGCGGGCAGAACGTCAATAAGGTATCGAACGCCATTCATCTGCGTTTCAACATCGCTGCTTCCTCCTTGCCCGACGAACTCAAGTCACGCCTGCTGACGCTGCGCGATCAGCGCATCAGCTCCGATGGTGTGGTGGTGATCAAGGCGCAGCAGCATCGCAGCCTTGAGCGCAATAAAGACGATGCGCTGGTGCGTCTGCGTGAGCTGATTGCGCAGGCCGCATTCACGCCGGAACCCCGGCGACCGACCAAGCCGACCTACAGTTCGCAGAAGAAACGTGTTGAAAGTAAGGTGCGGCGCGGGCTGGTGAAGTTGCAGCGTGGTCGCGTCAGCGATCACTGATTGGCGGGGATAACCGTACGTTTATCCTAGAAAAAGCAGTTAGCCACGGCGAGCACGGCGAACACAGCGAAAAATCAATGAGTTGACTTGAATTGAATTAATCAATCACCTGTGGGGTGAAACGCAAAAAAGCTTGAAAACCTTGCCTTTGCTGTGTTCGCTGTGCCCGCCGTGGTTTGAACTGAGGTTTTAAGGTTTATTCTGCCGCCATCAGCTGCGGCAGACACTGCGCGACCAGTTCGGTGACGATATTTGCCTGCAGCGCATCCTTGCTGCGCTTGTTGGCGTCGCGGAATTCCTGTTGCGCCAGCACCTGCTTGATCCGGGCAAAATCAAGCGGGTGGACGGTGCGCATCAGCGCCATTTCTCCGGAAGTGGCCACTACCACCTGATTAAAGCGGCGGGCCGACTGAGGTTTTTCCCCCATGGAAACCTGGACGGCCCAGAAGTCGTCTTCGTCATCGCTCATGCGCATGGGGTGAGGGTCGGCTTTGCCCGCGTCGCGCCGGATGATATCCACCTCAAATCCATCATTGTTTCTTGCCGTGTAATGCTGATCCGTCACCACTTCAAAGCTCGGGTCAGCCTTGCGTAGCAGGCCGATCAGCGAGCTGTCGAGTTTTTTCATCGCTGTGCAGAAAGATACTCGCTTGCGCGTGTCGAACAGCATGTCCACATCGCGCGTAGCCATCGCCTGTTCTGAAATTCTAACGCCGGCCGCCATCTCGAAGGCGTATAGCGCGTGGGTGCCGACTACCGTGAAATGCTCTTGCACCCCGGTGTTTTCCAGCGCGTTGATCACGCTGATAACGATGTTGGGAACGCGGCCGACCCGGTGTGCGCGGTTGAGACGCTGCTGAACGACGAGTTGGGCCTTGAGGGTTTTGACGCGTTCTTCGAGGCGGGATTTTCGGGCCATGAAACTGTCGAACAGCTTCTGGGTTTCATCGGAATGCGGGCCGATGGATTTTTGACCGCCCGATGCCGAGGTGCGGATCAGCGTGCGAGTGCCTCTCAGCTCGCGCCAGATCA